>NZ_JBDYCV010000058.1:0-7940 GCF_040495915.1 Shigella sp. FJ200513
CTGATGGAAATGGAAGCCACGCAAGCACCTTAAAATCACCATCATACACTAAATCAGTAAGTTGGCAGCATTACCCGCCTTAATGATGGCTGAAATGGGAGCTGCTTATCGCAAAGAAGAAGGTGGTATCTATTCCTGGATGAATAATAGTGTCGGACCACGTTTTGCCTTCATTGGTACGTTTATGTGGTTTTCCTCTTATATCATCTGGATGGTGAGTACCTCCGCGAAAGTTTGGGTACCGTTCTCAACATTCCTCTATGGTAGTGACATGACCCAGCACTGGCGTATTGCCGGACTGGAGCCTACGCAGGTGGTTGGTCTGCTGGCAGTAGCATGGATGATTCTGGTCACAGTCGTTGCTTCAAAGGGGATTAATAAAATTGCCCGCATTACTGCGGTGGGCGGTATTGCAGTAATGTGTCTGAATTTAGTATTGCTGTTAGTAAGCATTACTATTTTGTTATTAAATGGTGGGCATTTCGCGCAGGATATTAATTTCCTTGCATCACCGAACCCGGGTTATCAGTCCGGTCTGGCAATGCTATCGTTTGTGGTATTTGCTATTTTTGCCTATGGCGGAATTGAAGCGGTTGGTGGTCTGGTCGATAAAACGGAAAATCCAGAAAAGAACTTTGCCAAAGGTATTGTTTTTGCCGCTATTGTTATTTCAATCGGTTATTCGCTGGCAATATTTTTATGGGGCGTCAGCACAAACTGGCAGCAGGTATTAAGTAATGGTTCCGTTAACCTTGGCAATATTACCTATGTGCTGATGAAGAGCCTCGGGGTGATGCTGGGTAACGCACTGCATTTGTCACCTGAAGCGTCATTGTCGCTGGGCGTATGGTTTGCGCGTATTACCGGACTTTCGATGTTCCTCGCTTATACCGGTGCGTTTGCTATTCACCGCTGAAAGCCATCATCCAGGGGACGCCGAAAGCGTTGTGGCCGGAACCGATGACGCGCCTGAATGCGATGGGGATGCCGTCTATCGCCATGTGGATGCAGTGCGGGTTGGTTACTGTCTTCATTCTGCTGGTTTCGTTTGGTGGCGGTACCGCATCGGCGTTCTTTAACAAGCTGACGCTGATGGCGAACGTGTCTATGACGCTTCCTTACCTGTTCCTCGCGCTGGCTTTCCCGTTTTTTAAAGCACGTCAGGATCTCGACAGACCATTTGTGATTTTCAAAACGCGTATGTCGGCAATGATTGCGACGGTGGTTGTCGTTCTGGTGGTGACATTTGCGAACGTCTTCACCATTATTCAGCCTGTGGTTGAAGCCGGAGACTGGGACAGCACATTGTGGATGATTGGCGGCCCTGTCTTCTTCTCGCTGTTAGCGATGGCGATTTACCAGAACTATTGCAGTCGCATGGCGAATAAACCTGAGTTAGCTCTCGACTGATCATATGAAATCCTGCAACTCATCGTCTCTCCGGCGATGAGTTGTCAGGAAGTAATGCGTATGGATGATACTCTCCAGGGCCGGTGATAACTGAAGATGATGTTAAGCTGCTAAATGAGCCACGTTGACATCATTTGGCAGCTTCATGCATTACAAACTTCCCGCCTGACGACCTTTGCCCGCAGACGTCAGCGTTCTCCCCGTTTGTTTACCGTTGAGGCTTTCCAGACGCATCTGGAAGGGCGGGAATGGCATATCGATACCGTGGGCGTGGAAGCCTGCCAGAATCAGCTGGTGGATCTCATGGCGTAGCGGCATACGGTGACCCATCTCAGCGGCGTAAATACGCAGCTCGAAAATCTGAATCCCCTGTTGCAGATCCACCAGGAAGACTTCCGGTGCCGGGTTGTCGATCACCAGCGAGCAGCGACGCGCTGCGGTGAGCAGGATTTCCGTCACTTCTTCACTGTTGGCATCGGCAGGGGCCGGAATCGTCAACACTACGCGCGTGACCGAGTCAGAGAGCGACCAGTTGATAAACTGCTCGGTAATAAACGCCTTGTTCGGCACGATTATCTCTTTACGGTCCCAGTCGCTGATGGTGGTGGCGCGGGTGTTAATTTTTGTCACGCTACCAGTAAGATCGCGGATCGTTACCGTATCGCCAATGCGAATCGGTTTTTCGAACAGGATGATCAGGCCAGAGATAAAGTTGGCGAAAATTTCCTGCAAACCAAAACCGAGACCAACACCGAGCGCGGCAACCAGCCACTGCAATTTCGACCACTCAATACCAATCATTGAGAAGCCGACCAGCCCGCCAATCAGCATCAGCAGATATTTTGTGATGGTGGTGATGGCGTAACCCGTACCCGGCGTTAAATCCAGGTGCTGCAAAATCGCCAGTTCCAGCAGCGCGGGCAGGTTGCGCACCAGCTGCGTGGTGATGATAAATACCAGAATGGCAATCAGCACCGCACCGAGGGTAATTGGCTCCAGACTTTCTACGCCCTGTACCGTGGAGGTGACATCCCACAGCGAAATATTTTCGAGGAAGCCGAAAGCGGAATGGATTTCTGACCACAGCACAATGACCGAAAGCAGGGCGATCAACATCAAAATTGAGCGCACCAGCCGCAAGGATTGCGCACTGATGGCATCGAGATCGACTTCGCTTTCATCGACTTCAATTGCTCCTTCCGGGCTACTGTGATGATGCGCTTCCTCTTCGCCACGCGCACGTTGCGCTAACATCTCTGCCCGGCGATGCTTCGCCCGGTCAAACGCCAGCCTGCGACGCTGGATCAGCATCCAGCGGCGGATAACGTGATAAACCACCAGTAGCAGGAACCAGATGGCAACCGAGGTTTCAAGCCTCGCTAACAGTGCCTGCGCCGTTGCCAGATAACCCACCGCCGACGCCAGAATGGCAACCAGTGGTGCGCCAATCATCATGTTCCACAGCATATGGTTGGTAATGTTGTCGCCGCTGCCTTCTTTGTTGAGATACAACGGAATACCGGCTTTTTTCAGGCTTAGGGTGACCACCGCCAGCGCACCGCAAATGAGGATAAAGCAAAGCCGTCCCAGCGAACCGGAAAATTCGCGGTCGTCGAGGTTATCGAACATCATCAGCGCCATAATCAGCCCGATGCTCATCAGGTAGTAGCGCATCCCACGGGAAACACGTTCGCGCGGCCAGCCAAAATGAGCGATAAACAAGCCGTTCGGGCGGGCAAAGGTGGCGCAAATCATCACTACCCACAGCAGCGGCACGGTGGCCGTTACACCATCGCCAATCGCGACCGCCAGCGGATAAGGCCACGCCTCGCGCAAGCCGTAACCCAGCGTCATCCACAGCACCGGTAACGGTGACGCGACGAGAATCGACCAGAAAAGAGTGCGCAACGTCAGCCAGAAGTGATCCTGAGTCACTTTGCCGACTTTCGCCGCCGAACGTTCAAGAAAACGGGTGAAATAGCGGCGCGAGTAAATACTGCAACCGACCAGAATCAACGCGCCAAACAGCGGCAAAATTGTCTCTTTGCTGGTCAGCATCATCACACTGGCTTTGCCCAACTGACTGAAGGTGTCCAGCGAAATGAGACGACGCAGATCCTGGGCGATTTCCAGCGGCCAGGCGATGGTCATCGGGCGCACGTCAGAGGCCCAGAACAGATAGCGGTGCGTTGCTTCGTTCACCTCTTTCAGCGCATCCTCCAGTTGCCTGTTGGAGACTTTCAGCTTGGTCAGTTCCAATAGTAGCGTGTCGCCACCCTGCAACAATGAGTTCAGCAACTCACGCTGAGTGCGCAGTTGTGCTTCCAGAATACGGTTTTGCTCGGCGGTCAGCGGCTGACCGTCGGCCTGATGGATTTGCCGTAGCAGCGGCTGTTTATTAAGTAAATCCTCATAACGTAACCGTTGCACACGCAACTGCGCCATTTCGGTATCAAGCTGTTGTGGTTTTGGCATTTCTGGTAGCCGTGCCACCTGCGCCCGCAGCGCTTCGCCGAGCAGGTTGGACGATCCCAGCCATTGCGACTGTTCACGCAGCGTATTCAACGCCTGCCGGACCTGTAACGTCTGGCTGGCAGCCTGACGCTGTTGCGAGGCAACGAGCTCCATCCGCTGCGCCTGTTGATTCAGCGCTGCCGATAGTTCGCGGTTAATTTTGAATTGCGCGACGATATCTTTCGGCAAATCGGCACTGTTTTCTGCCAGTAATTCGGTACTTTCCAGCGCCCGCTCCGCCTCAAGCTGACGTTGGCTATTCAACTGATTACGTAAGGCCTGCAAATACGCATCCAGTTGCTGGCTCTCTTTTTCCGCCAGCTCTGAGCGTAAGCGCGCTAATTCCTGGCGGTTATTGGCAGACAGCTGCGCCAGCTCCAGTTCATCAACGAGCGCCTTAAGACGTGCAGAGTCAGACTGCAACGCGAAATTTTGTGCCTGATTGAGCGGAGTATTGCCGGTAAGCGTTCCCAGGCGGCGCTCGATCTCATTTAACTGACGGCGGGCGTCGGTTTGCTGTTGCGGCAGTTGATTCAGCGAATCGGCAATCTCGCGGGCGCGCTCCTGCTCTTGCTGGGCCTGACGGCTTTTATCCAGCAACTGGCTGCTGACCTGGAGAATTTCCTGATTCAGCGCGTCGGTAGACATTCCCGGCGACACGCTGCGCGGCTCGTCACGAATGTTGTTTAATTGTGCGCGCAGAGTAGCGGAGAGTTTCGGATAATTATCGATAACTTGCTGATATTGTTTGATGCGCTCAAGGGAACCTTTTCGTTCCTCAAGCGCATTTAAGGCAGACTGGAGCGCCTCTACGACTTCCGGCTGTGCGGGTTTCGCCGCTTTTGCCTGCTCCAGTTCCTGAGTGATTTGTTTGCTATCGGGGGCCGTCGCGGCGTACGCCCCCCAACTGAGGCACCAGGCCATCAGAAAAGTGATAATCAGGCGCACGTCAGCGTTTCCTTTGATGGATTAGACCTGGTCTTTTTTATCGTCAACCAATGGGCTGGCGTCGTGTTCTGCTTCGATCTCTTCAGCAGGAAGTGGGGCGGGTTCAGCGTCTGGCGTAACAAAGGTTTCGGTAGATACTGCCAGCGGCTGGCCAATTTTCGTGACAGACAGGCTTTCCAGTTGCTCAACCAGATTCACTTTACCCGGTGCAAACAGGTTGATAACGGTGGAACCGAGTTTAAAGCGACCCATTTCCTGGCCTTTCAGCAGTGCCACAGAACCGTCGTTTTCCCCGGCAGGCCAGGTCCAGCGCTTGATGATACCTTCGCGCGGCGGCGTAATGGTGCCCGCCCAGACCGTCTCAATGCTGCCAACAATCGTCGCTCCGACCAGAATCTGCGCCATTGGGCCAAATTCGGTATCGAAAAGGCAAATCACGCGTTCGTTACGGGCAAACAGATTTGGCACGTTCTGAGCGGTGAGATGGTTAACGGAAAAGAGATCGCCCGGCACGTAGATCATCTCACGCAGAATACCGTTGCACGGCATGTGTACGCGATGGTAGTCACGCGGGGAGAGGTAAGTGGTCACAAACGTACCGTTGCGGAACAGGTCCGCCATCAGATAGTTGCCTGCCAGCAGGGCTTCGAGGCTGTAGTTGTGGCCTTTGGCTTGCAGGATTTTATCTTCTTCGATTTTACCCAACTGGCTGATAACGCCATCGGCAGGCATGACCAGTACATTCGGATCGGTATCGATTGGGCGTACTTCGTCACGCAGCGGACGGACAAAGAATTCGTTAAAGGTGCGGTAGCTGGCGGTGTCCGGCTTTTGCGCCTCTTTCATGTCGACCTTGTAGTATTTAACGAACAGATCGATAACCAGTTTTGTCAGCCATCCTGCCCGCTTGCTTGCGCCCCAACCCGCCAGGCGAGTAAGCCATAGTTTCGGCAGAATGTACTGTAGCGAAAGTTTAAATGAATTTAACAAGGTAGCCTCCAGGCCATTGTTTTGTCGTTCCTGATCCGGCCAACATGCCGGATCCTGAAAAAAAGGGGACGATTCTAACGACGGTTAGCTTAATTGTCAGTCATCCGTATCAGAAAAGTTTTTACGCGTTTTTACCTGCGCCATGCTTTCCAGAATACGGTGATAGTTTTCGAAACGGGTTTCCGCGATTTTCCCTTCCTCAACCGCTTCCCGGATAGCGCAGCCCGGATCGGTATCGTGTTTGCAATCGCGATATTTACACAGACCTAAATAGTCATGGAATTCGACAAAGCCCTGAGTGATTTGTTCCGGCTCCAGGTGCCAGAGGCCGAACTCACGCACACCAGGGGAATCAATCACATCACCGCCGTGCGGGAAGTGATACAGCCGAGCGGCGGTCGTGGTGTGCTGACCGAGCCCCGAGTTGTCAGAGACATCGTTGGTCAGGATCTCTTTTTGCAGCCCCAGCAACGCGTTCAGCAGGCTGGATTTACCGACGCCAGACTGCCCGGCAAAAATGCTGATGCGCCCGGTCAACGCCTCTTCCAGCGGTTTCAGCCCATCCTGAGTATGGCTGGAAACCATCAATACGCGATAACCGATGTTGCGGTAGATATCCATCTGCTCGTTGACGAACGCCATGCCTTCGTCGTCCAGCAGGTCTATCTTGTTGAGCACGATAATCGGCTCAATCTGCAAGGTTTCGCAGGCCACCAGGTAACGGTCGATAATATTGAGCGACAGCTCCGGCAAAATGGCGGAGACAATGACAATCTGGTCGATGTTGGCGGCTATGGGTTTCACGCCGTCGTAGAAATCCGGACGCGTTAACACCGAGGTGCGCTCATGCACCGCTTCCACGATCCCTTTGACATTTACGCCTTCCGCCGCCGGTTTACCCGGACGCCAGACTACGCGGTCGCCGGTTACCAGCGAACGGATGGTACGGCGAATATTGCAGCGGTGAACGTCGCCATCGGCGGATTCCACATCAGCGTGCATACCAAAGCGGCTGATGACGATACCTTCATCAGGCTCGCCAAACAGATTGTCGTCGTAGTCGGGCTTCTCCTTAGACGTTTTAAGACGACGCTGGTGATTGGCGTTCACGCGGCGCTGCTGGCCTTTGGAGAGTTTATTTTTACTCAATCGTACTGACTCCTGGTCGCCCCTGATGGGCAAAACATCTATGATACACGCAATTGTGGATCAATATAGTCACTGTGAATGGGTGGAAAATAGCATGAGTGCCAATGAAAACAACCTGATTTGGATCGATCTTGAGATGACCGGTCTGGATCCCGAGCGCGATCGCATTATTGAGATTGCCACGCTGGTGACCGATGCCAATCTGAATATTCTGGCAGAAGGGCCGACCATTGCAGTACATCAGTCCGATGAACAGCTGGCGCTGATGGATGACTGGAACGTGCGCACCCATACCGCCAGCGGGCTGGTAGAGCGCGTGAAAGCGAGCACGATGGGCGATCGGGAAGCTGAACTGGCAACGCTCGAATTCTTAAAACAGTGGGTGCCTGCGGGAAAATCGCCGATTTGCGGTAACAGCATCGGACAGGACCGTCGTTTCCTGTTTAAATACATGCCGGAGCTGGAAGTCTACTTCCACTACCGTTATCTCGATGTCAGCACCCTGAAAGAGCTGGCGCGCCGCTGGAAGCCGGAAATTCTGGATGGTTTTACCAAGCAGGGGACGCATCAGGCGATGGATGATATCCGTGAATCGGTGGCGGAGCTGGCTTACTACCGCGAGCATTTTATCAAGCTGTAAAATTTTTCCTGGTCACGTAAGCGCCGGAATCCACTTGCGGCGGCGTGATTTTGACGCTAAATCGAACGTCTTGCTGATAATTTCAGCACTTGAGATAAAAACGCAAAAAAAACTTTTTTGGGGGGTTGCAGAGGGAAAGATTTCTCGTATAATGCGCCTCCCGTAACGACGCAGAAATGCGAAAATTACGAAAGCAAAATTAAGTAGTACGCGGGAATAGCTCAGTTGGTAGAGCACGACCTTGCCAAGGTCGGGGTCGCGAGTTCGAGTCTCGTTTCCCGCTCCAAAT
>NZ_JBDYCV010000058.1:8038-25806 GCF_040495915.1 Shigella sp. FJ200513
AAGCGGGAATAGCTCAGTTGGTAGAGCACGACCTTGCCAAGGTCGGGGTCGCGAGTTCGAGTCTCGTTTCCCGCTCCAAAATTTGAAAGTGCTGTAAGGCACAGACCACCCAAGCGGGAATAGCTCAGTTGGTAGAGCACGACCTTGCCAAGGTCGGGGTCGCGAGTTCGAGTCTCGTTTCCCGCTCCAAAATTTGAAAGTGCTGTAAGGCACAGACCACCCAAGCGGGAATAGCTCAGTTGGTAGAGCACGACCTTGCCAAGGTCGGGGTCGCGAGTTCGAGTCTCGTTTCCCGCTCCAAATTCTTCTCTCAATAAAATATCTACAGCGACGCGATGCGTTATTGCTGGTTTTTGTTGTCTCTGACAAACTCTTGTAAACAGAGTTATCCACAGCCTCAGGCTGTAATCTTAATTTCAAAGAAACTTCGCACGGTGAATGGTATTTTTTTAACCTATTGATAAATAAGTTAAAAATCAAGATTCCGTTTTGTCGAGTCGATCACTTGACGATTTTATTCGTCTTGAATTGCAATGCGTTTTTATTTTTATTCACAAGCTGTGGATGAATCAGGCGTCACGCGGTAACCCTTTTTCAATCACCCGAACCAGACGCTGTTTTTTCGGCAATTGCACTTCGACTATGCACGCATTTCGTCTCTCTATTTGCTGCGCAATCGCCCACGCTATGTGCTCATCGAGAAGTGGGTGCTCACCTTTACGACTTTCCAGCGCTGTCAAAATCGTTTCATCCCAAGGGGCATTGCCTAATGCCACGGCGATATTACGCAGCCAGCGCAGGTGACCTATACGGCGAATCGCCGATCCTTCCGTGACTTTTAAAAACTTCTCTTCGCTCCAGGCAAATAACTCAATGAGTTCCGGTGCGTGTAGCGGCTTACGCGGGCTGAAATCGTCTTCTGTAGTGAGTTGCGAATAGCGATTCCACGGGCAGATAAGCTGGCAGTCATCGCAACCGTAAATACGGTTTCCCATTAACGGTCGCAACTCTTCCGGGAGCGCCCCTTCAAGTTCGATGGTGAGATAAGAGATACAGCGGCGAGCATCGACGGTATATGGCTCGACGATGGCACCGGTCGGGCAAATCGTCATACAGGCCACGCATTTGCCGCATCCTTCCTCGACTGGTTGATCCACGGGCAGCGGAATATCGACCAGCAATTCGCCTAAAAAGAAGAACGAACCGGCCTCGCGATTGAGGATAAGTGAGTGCTTACCTGTCCAGCCGAGCCCAGCTTTTTCAGCTAACGGGCGCTCGAGAATAGGCGCAGAATCGACAAACGGTCTAAAATTCAGCGAAACACAATGTTGCTGAATCATCTCGCCCAGCTTTTTGAGTCGGTTGCGCAGAAGTTTGTGATAGTCACGGCCCAGCGCATAACGGCTAACATAGCCGAGTTTGGGGTTTTTCAGCGTGCTGGCAAATGCGGCGTTAGCAGGAAGGTAATTCATCCGCACGCTGATTACACGCAGCGTACCGGGTAATAACTCATGGGGGCGAGCGCGCAGCATACCGTGACGTGCCATCCAGTCCATTTCGCCGTGGTATTGTTTGTCCAGCCATGCTTGCAGTTTGGGCTCGGACTCGCTGAGATCGGTATCGGTAATACCTACCTGCTGAAAGCCCAGTTCCAGCCCCCACTGTTTAATTTTTTGCGCTAACTGATTGAGATCGAGGGGCTCTGACATGACGGACCATACAATGAAGAAAAACCCCGTAAGTATACCACACACCGTCTGGTACGCCGACGATATCCGCCGCGGAGAACGCGAGGCGGCAGATGTGCTGGGGCTCACACTCTATGAGCTGATGCTTCGCGCTGGCGAGGCCGCATTCCAGGTGTGTCGTTCGGCGTATCCTGACGCCCGCCACTGGCTGGTGCTGTGCGGTCATGGTAATAACGGCGGCGATGGCTACGTGGTCGCGCGACTGGCCAAAGCGGTCGGCATTGAGGTCACGTTGTTGGCCCAGGAGAGCGACAAACCGTTGCCGGAAGAGGCCGCGCTGGCACGCGAAGCATGGTTAAACGCGGGTGGCGAGATCCATGCTTCGAATATTGTCTGGCCCGAATCGGTAGATCTGATTGTTGATGCGCTGCTCGGTACCGGCTTGCAGCAAGCGCCCCGCGAATCCATTAGCCAGTTAATCGACCACGCTAATTCCCATCCTGCGCCGATTGTGGCGGTTGATATCCCTTCCGGCCTGCTGGCTGAAACCGGCGCTACGCCAGGCGCAGTGATCAACGCCGATCACACCATCACTTTTATTGCGCTGAAACTAGGCTTGCTCACTGGAAAAGCGCGGGATGTTACAGGACAACTGCATTTTGACTCACTGGGGCTGGATAGCTGGCTGGCAGGTCAGGAGACGAAAATTCAGCGGTTTTCGGCAGAACAACTTTCTCACTGGCTGAAACCGCGTCGCCCGACTTCGCATAAAGGCGATCACGGGCGGCTGGTGATTATCGGTGGCGATCACGGCACGGCGGGGGCTATTCGTATGACGGGGGAAGCGGCGCTACGTGCTGGTGCTGGTTTAGTCCGAGTACTGACCCGCAGTGAGAACATTGCGCCGCTGCTGACTGCACGACCAGAATTGATGGTGCATGAACTGACTATGGACTCTCTTACCGAAAGCCTGGAATGGGCCGATGTGGTGGTGATTGGTCCCGGTCTGGGCCAGCAAGAGTGGGGGAAAAAAGCCCTGCAAAAAGTTGAGAATTTTCGCAAACCGATGTTGTGGGATGCCGATGCATTGAACCTGCTGGCAATCAATCCCGATAAGCGTCACAATCGCGTGATCACGCCGCATCCTAGCGAGGCCGCACGGTTGTTAGGCTGTTCCGTCGCTGAAATTGAAAGTGACCGCTTACATTGCGCCAAACGTCTGGTACAACGTTATGGCGGCGTAGCGGTGCTGAAAGGTGCCGGAACCGTGGTCGCCGCCCATCCTGACGCTTTAGGCATTATTGATGCCGGAAATGCAGGCATGGCGAGCGGCGGCATGGGCGATGTGCTCTCTGGTATTATTGGCGCATTGCTTGGGCAAAAACTGTCGCCGTATGATGCAGCCTGTGCAGGCTGTGTCGCGCACGGTGCGGCAGCTGACGTACTGGCGGCGCGTTTTGGAACGCGCGGGATGCTGGCAACCGATCTCTTTTCCACGCTACAGCGTATTGTTAACCCGGAAGTGACTGATAAAAACCATGATGAATCGAGTAATTCCGCTCCCTGATGAGCAGGCAACATTAGACCTGGGCGAGCGGGTAGCGAAAGCCTGCGATGGCGCAACCGTAATCTATCTGTATGGCGATTTAGGCGCAGGTAAAACCACCTTTAGCCGGGGCTTTTTACAGGCTCTGGGTCATCAGGGTAATGTCAAAAGCCCCACTTATACGCTGGTCGAACCCTATACGCTCGACAACTTAATGGTCTATCACTTTGATTTGTACCGCCTTGCCGATCCCGAGGAGCTGGAGTTTATGGGGATCCGCGATTATTTTGCCAACGATGCCATCTGCCTGGTGGAGTGGCCACAACAAGGTACAGGTGTTCTTCCTGACCCGGATGTCGAAATACACATTGATTATCAGGCACAAGGCCGTGAGGCGCGCGTGAGTGCGGTTTCCTCTGCGGGTGAATTGTTGCTGGCGCGTTTAGCCGGTTAACCTTTGAAAGGTGGCGGGATGATGTATCGCATCAGAAATTGGTTGGTAGCGACGCTGCTGCTGCTGTGCACGCCGGTGGGTGCCGCGACGCTCTCTGATATTCAGGTTTCTAACGGTAATCAACAGGCGCGGATAACGTTGAGTTTTATTGGCGATCCTGATTATGCGTTTAGCCATCAAAGCAAACGCACCGTGGCGCTCGATATCAAACAAACGGGCATGATTCAGGGACTGCCGTTGTTGTTCAGCGGCAATAATCTGGTGAAGGCGATTCGCTCTGGAACGCCTAAAGATGCACAAACGCTACGGCTGGTGGTCGATCTTACCGAAAACGGTAAAACCGAAGCGGTGAAGCGGCAGAATGGCAGCAATTACACTGTCGTCTTTACGATTAACGCCGATGTGCCGCCACCGCCTCCTCCGCCGCCCGTGGTTGCGAAACGCGTTGAAACGCCTGCGGTTGTCGCACCGCGCGTCAGCGAACCGGCGCGCAATCCGTTTAAAACGGAAAGTAACCGCACTACGGGTGTTATCAGCAGTAATACGGTAACGCGTCCGGCAGCGCGCGCGACGGCTAACACTGGCGATAAAATTATCATCGCTATTGATGCCGGACACGGCGGTCAGGACCCTGGCGCTATCGGCCCCGGTGGTACGCGGGAGAAAAATGTCACCATCGCCATCGCGCGTAAATTGCGTACTTTGCTCAATGACGATCCGATGTTTAAAGGCGTTTTAACCCGTGACGGGGATTACTTTATCTCGGTGATGGGGCGCAGTGATGTGGCACATAAGCAAAACGCCAATTTCCTCGTGTCGATTCACGCTGATGCCGCACCGAACCGTAGTGCGACTGGCGCTTCCGTATGGGTGCTCTCTAACCGTCGCGCCAACAGTGAAATGGCCAGCTGGCTGGAGCAGCACGAGAAACTGTCGGAGCTGCTGGGTGGGGCGGGTGATGTGCTGGCGAACAGTCAGTCTGACCCCTATTTAAGCCAGGCGGTGCTGGATTTACAGTTCGGTCATTCCCAGCGGGTAGGGTATGATGTAGCGACCAGTATGATCAGTCAGTTGCAACGCATTGGCGAAATACATAAACGTCGACCAGAACACGCCAGCCTTGGCGTTCTGCGCTCGCCGGATATCCCATCAGTACTGGTCGAAACCGGTTTTATCAGCAACAACAGCGAAGAACGTTTGCTGGCGAGCGACGATTACCAACAACAGCTGGCAGAAGCCATTTACAAAGGCCTGCGCAATTACTTCCTTGCGCATCCGATGCAATCTGCGCCGCAGGGTGCAACGGCACAAACTGCCAGTACGGTGACGACGCCAGATCGCACGCTGCCAAACTAAGGACGATTGATGCCAATTCAGGTCTTACCGCCACAACTGGCGAACCAGATTGCCGCAGGTGAGGTGGTCGAGCGACCTGCGTCGGTAGTCAAAGAACTAGTGGAAAACAGCCTCGATGCAGGTGCGACGCGTATCGATATTGATATCGAACGCGGTGGGGCGAAACTTATCCGCATTCGTGATAACGGCTGCGGTATCAAAAAAGATGAGCTGGCGCTGGCGCTGGCTCGTCATGCCACCAGTAAAATCGCCTCTCTGGACGATCTCGAAGCCATTATCAGCCTGGGCTTTCGCGGTGAGGCGCTGGCGAGTATCAGTTCGGTTTCCCGCCTGACGCTCACTTCACGCACCGCAGAACAGCAGGAAGCCTGGCAGGCCTATGCCGAAGGACGCGACATGGACGTGACGGTTAAACCGGCAGCGCATCCGGTGGGAACGACGCTGGAGGTGCTGGATCTGTTCTACAACACCCCGGCGCGGCGCAAATTCCTGCGCACCGAGAAAACCGAATTTAGCCATATTGATGAAATCATCCGCCGCATTGCGCTGGCGCGTTTCGACGTCACGATCAACCTGTCGCATAACGGTAAAATTGTGCGTCAGTACCGCGCAGTGCCGGAAGGCGGGCAAAAAGAACGGCGCTTAGGCGCGATTTGCGGCACCGCTTTTCTCGAACAAGCGCTGGCGATTGAATGGCAACACGGCGATCTCACCCTGCGCGGCTGGGTGGCCGATCCAAATCACACTACGCCCGCACTGGCGGAAATTCAGTATTGCTACGTGAATGGTCGCATGATGCGCGATCGCCTGATCAATCATGCGATCCGCCAGGCCTGCGAAGACAAACTGGGGGCCGATCAGCAACCGGCATTTGTGTTGTATCTGGAGATCGACCCGCATCAGGTGGACGTCAACGTACACCCCGCCAAACACGAAGTGCGTTTCCATCAGTCGCGTCTGGTGCATGATTTTATCTATCAGGGCGTGCTGAGCGTGCTACAACAGCAACTGGAAACGCCGCTACCGCTGGACGATGAACCACAACCCGCACCGCGTGCCATCCCGGAAAACCGCGTGGCGGCGGGGCGCAATCACTTTGCAGAACCGGCAGCTCGTGAGCCGGTAGCTCCGCGCTACTCTCCTGCGCCCGCCTCAGGCAGTCGTCCGGCTGCCCCCTGGCCGAATGCGCAGCCAGGCTACCAGAAACAGCAAGGTGAAGTGTATCGCCAGCTTTTGCAAACGCCCGCGCCGATGCAAAAACCAAAAGCGCCGGAACCGCAGGAACCTGCACTTGCGGCGAACAGTCAGAGTTTTGGTCGGGTACTGACTATCGTCCATTCCGACTGTGCGTTGCTGGAGCGCGATGGCAACATTTCACTTTTATCCTTGCCAGTGGCAGAACGTTGGCTGCGTCAGGCACAATTGACGCCGGGTGAAGCGCCCGTTTGCGCCCAGCCGCTGCTGATTCCGTTGCGGCTAAAAGTTTCTGGCGAAGAAAAATCGGCATTAGAAAAAGCGCAGTCTGCCCTAGCGGAATTGGGTATTGATTTCCAGTCAGATGCACAGCATGTGACCATCAGGGCCGTGCCTTTACCCTTACGCCAACAAAATTTACAAATCTTGATTCCTGAACTGATAGGCTACCTGGCGAAGCAGTCCGTATTCGAACCTGGCAATATTGCGCAGTGGATTGCACGAAATCTGATGAGCGAACATGCGCAGTGGTCAATGGCACAGGCCATAACCCTGCTGGCGGACGTGGAACGGTTATGTCCGCAACTTGTGAAAACGCCGCCGGGTGGTCTGTTACAATCTGTTGATTTACATCCGGCGATAAAAGCCCTGAAAGATGAGTGATATCAGTAAGGCGAGCCTGCCTAAGGCGATTTTTTTGATGGGGCCGACGGCCTCCGGTAAAACGGCGTTAGCCATTGAGCTGCGTAAAATTTTACCAGTAGAGTTGATAAGCGTTGATTCTGTCCTTATTTACAAAGGGATGGATATCGGGACGGCGAAGCCGAACGCTGAAGAGTTACTCGCCGCGCCGCACCGATTGCTGGATATTCGCGATCCGTCGCAGGCTTACTCGGCTGCTGATTTTCGCCGCGATGCGCTGGCGGAAATGGCCGATATCACCGCGGCGGGGCGGATCCCACTGTTAGTGGGCGGTACGATGTTGTATTTCAAGGCATTGCTGGAAGGGTTGTCGCCGCTACCGTCGGCAGACCCGGAAGTGCGGGCCAGAATTGAGCAACAGGCGGCAGAGCAAGGTTGGGAGTCATTGCATCGTCAACTTCAGGAGGTAGATCCGGTTGCGGCAGCAAGGATTCATCCAAATGATCCACAAAGGCTTTCCCGGGCACTGGAAGTTTTTTTCATTTCGGGTAAAACTTTAACGGAACTGACGCAAACGTCAGGAGACGCTCTACCGTATCAGGTGCATCAGTTCGCCATCGCCCCGGCGAGCCGTGAACTGCTCCATCAACGCATTGAGCAGCGTTTTCATCAGATGTTGGCTTCAGGTTTTGAAGCAGAAGTCCGGGCGCTTTTTGCCCGAGGAGATTTGCATACGGACTTGCCTTCCATTCGTTGCGTGGGTTATCGCCAGATGTGGTCTTACCTTGAAGGCGAAATCTCATACGATGAAATGGTTTATCGAGGTGTTTGCGCCACGAGACAGTTGGCGAAGCGGCAGATAACCTGGCTGCGTGGTTGGGAAGGGGTTCACTGGCTTGACAGTGAAAAACCAGAACAGGCGCGTGACGAAGTATTACAGGTTGTTGGTGCTATCGCAGGCTGAATGTGTACAATTGAGACGTATCGTGCGCAATTTTTTCAGAATCGAAAGGTTCAAAGTACAAATAAGCATATAAGGAAAAGAGAGAATGGCTAAGGGGCAATCTTTACAAGATCCGTTCCTGAACGCACTGCGTCGGGAACGTGTTCCAGTTTCTATTTATTTGGTGAATGGTATTAAGCTGCAAGGGCAAATCGAGTCTTTTGATCAGTTCGTGATCCTGTTGAAAAACACGGTCAGCCAGATGGTTTACAAGCACGCGATTTCTACTGTTGTCCCATCTCGCCCGGTTTCTCATCACAGTAACAACGCCGGTGGCGGTACCAGCAGTAACTACCATCATGGTAGCAGCGCGCAGAATACTTCCGCGCAACAGGACAGCGAAGAAACCGAATAAGGTTTCGGGCTGTTTTTTTACACGGGGAGCCAGCGATCCTGCGTTCCCCGCTGATCTATTTAGAGGGTTATACGCTTGTTTGACCGTTATGATGCTGGTGAGCAGGCGGTACTGGTACACATCTATTTTACGCAAGACAAAGATATGGAAGACCTCCAGGAGTTTGAATCTCTGGTCTCTTCCGCCGGTGTCGAAGCATTGCAGGTGATTACCGGTAGCCGTAAAGCGCCGCACCCAAAGTATTTTGTAGGTGAAGGTAAAGCAGTTGAAATTGCGGAAGCTGTCAAAGCGATGGGTGCTTCGGTCGTTCTTTTTGACCATGCCCTGAGCCCGGCGCAAGAGCGTAACCTGGAGCGTTTGTGCGAGTGTCGTGTTATCGACCGCACCGGCCTTATTTTAGATATTTTCGCCCAACGTGCGCGTACCCATGAGGGTAAGTTGCAGGTTGAGCTGGCGCAGCTGCGCCATCTGGCTACGCGCCTGGTGCGTGGCTGGACCCACCTTGAAAGACAGAAAGGCGGGATAGGTTTGCGTGGTCCGGGTGAAACCCAGCTCGAAACCGACCGTCGTTTGTTGCGTAATCGCATCGTGCAGATACAGTCGCGCCTGGAAAGAGTTGAAAAGCAGCGTGAGCAGGGGCGGCAATCGCGTATCAAAGCCGACGTTCCTACTGTTTCGCTGGTGGGATATACCAACGCCGGTAAATCTACCCTTTTCAATCGCATCACCGAAGCGCGGGTCTACGCGGCAGACCAGTTGTTTGCCACCCTCGACCCGACGTTGCGGCGTATTGACGTTGCAGATGTCGGTGAAACCGTACTTGCAGATACCGTAGGGTTTATTCGCCACCTGCCGCACGATCTGGTGGCGGCATTTAAAGCCACGTTACAAGAGACGCGGCAAGCCACATTACTGCTGCACGTCATTGATGCGGCGGATGTGCGTGTACAAGAAAACATCGAAGCGGTGAATACGGTTCTTGAAGAGATCGACGCTCACGAGATCCCAACCCTGCTGGTGATGAACAAGATCGATATGCTGGAAGATTTCGAACCGCGTATTGATCGGGACGAAGAGAACAAACCGATCCGTGTCTGGCTTTCCGCACAGACCGGAGCGGGGATACCACAGCTTTTTCAGGCTTTGACGGAGCGGCTTTCCGGCGAGGTGGCGCAGCATACATTGCGTCTGCCACCGCAGGAAGGGCGTCTGAGGAGTCGTTTTTATCAGCTTCAGGCAATAGAAAAAGAGTGGATGGAGGAGGACGGCAGCGTAAGTCTGCAAGTTCGTATGCCGATCGTTGACTGGCGTCGCCTCTGTAAACAAGAACCGGCGTTGATCGATTACCTGATCTAACGGCGTAGCGTCTGAAGCGTGGAGTCATATCCTCTGGCGTCGAAAGACAACAGGGATCACCGCATAACAAATATGGAGCACAAACATGGCGTGGAATCAGCCCGGTAATAACGGACAAGACCGCGACCCGTGGGGAAGCAGCAAACCTGGCGGCAACTCTGAGGGAAATGGAAACAAAGGCGGTCGCGATCAAGGGCCACCTGATTTAGATGATATCTTCCGCAAACTGAGCAAAAAGCTCGGTGGTCTGGGCGGCGGTAAAGGCACCGGATCTGGCGGTGGCAGTTCATCGCAAGGCCCGCGCCCGCAGCTTGGCGGTCGTGTCGTTACCATCGCAGCGGCAGCGATTGTCATTATCTGGGCGGCCAGTGGTTTCTATACCATTAAAGAAGCCGAACGCGGCGTGGTAACACGCTTTGGTAAATTCAGCCATCTGGTTGAGCCGGGTCTGAACTGGAAACCGACGTTTATCGACGAAGTCAAACCGGTGAACGTGGAAGCCGTGCGTGAACTGGCCGCTTCTGGTGTGATGCTGACGTCGGACGAGAACGTAGTGCGCGTTGAGATGAACGTGCAGTACCGCGTCACCAATCCGGAAAAATATCTGTATAGCGTGACCAGCCCGGATGACAGCCTGCGTCAGGCTACCGACAGCGCCCTGCGTGGAGTTATCGGTAAATACACCATGGACCGCATTCTGACGGAAGGTCGTACCGTGATTCGTAGCGATACTCAGCGCGAACTGGAAGAGACGATTCGTCCGTATGACATGGGTATCACGCTGCTGGACGTCAACTTCCAGGCTGCTCGTCCGCCGGAAGAAGTAAAAGCGGCGTTTGACGATGCGATTGCCGCGCGTGAAAACGAACAGCAATACATTCGTGAAGCAGAAGCGTATTCCAACGAAGTTCAGCCGCGTGCGAACGGTCAGGCGCAACGTATCCTCGAAGAGGCGCGTGCGTACAAGGCCCAGACCATCCTGGAAGCTCAGGGTGAAGTGGCGCGCTTTGCTAAACTTCTGCCGGAATATAAAGCCGCGCCGGAAATTACTCGCGAGCGTCTGTATATCGAGACGATGGAAAAAGTGTTGGGTAACACCCGCAAAGTGCTGGTTAACGATAAAGGTGGCAACCTGATGGTTCTGCCGTTAGACCAGATGCTGAAAGGTGGTAACGCCCCTGCGGCGAAGAGCGATAACGGTGCCAGCAATCTGCTGCGTCTGCCGCCAGCCTCTTCCTCCACAACCAGTGGAGCAAGCAACACGTCGTCCACCAGTCAGGGCGATATTATGGACCAACGCCGCGCCAACGCGCAGCGTAACGACTACCAGCGTCAGGGGGAATAACGATGCGTAAGTCAGTTATCGCGATTATCATCATCGTGCTGGTAGTGCTTTACATGTCTGTCTTTGTCGTCAAAGAAGGTGAGCGCGGTATTACGCTGCGTTTTGGTAAGGTACTGCGTGACGATGACAACAAACCTTTGGTTTATGAGCCTGGTCTGCATTTCAAGATACCGTTCATTGAAACGGTGAAAATGCTCGACGCACGTATTCAGACCATGGACAACCAGGCCGACCGCTTTGTGACCAAAGAGAAGAAAGACCTGATCGTCGACTCTTACATCAAATGGCGCATCAGCGATTTCAGCCGTTACTACCTGGCAACGGGTGGTGGCGACATTTCGCAAGCGGAAGTGCTGTTGAAACGTAAGTTCTCTGACCGTCTGCGTTCTGAAATTGGTCGCCTGGACGTGAAAGATATCGTCACCGATTCCCGTGGTCGTCTGACCCTCGAAGTACGTGACGCGCTGAACTCCGGTTCTGCGGGTACAGAAGATGAAGTTACTACCCCGGCAGCAGATAACGCCATTGCCGAAGCGGCAGAGCGCGTAACGGCTGAGACGAAGGGCAAAGTTCCGGTCATCAACCCGAACAGTATGGCGGCGCTGGGTATTGAAGTTGTCGATGTGCGTATCAAGCAGATCAACCTGCCGACCGAAGTGTCTGAAGCGATCTACAACCGTATGCGCGCCGAGCGTGAAGCGGTAGCGCGTCGTCACCGTTCACAAGGTCAGGAAGAAGCGGAAAAACTGCGCGCGACTGCCGACTATGAAGTGACCAGAACGCTGGCAGAAGCTGAGCGTCAGGGCCGCATTATGCGTGGTGAAGGCGATGCCGAAGCAGCCAAACTGTTTGCTGATGCATTCAGTAAAGATCCGGACTTCTACGCATTCATCCGTAGCCTGCGTGCTTATGAGAACAGCTTCTCTGGCAATCAGGACGTGATGGTCATGAGCCCGGATAGCGATTTCTTCCGCTACATGAAGACGCCGACTTCCGCAACGCGTTAATATAACGACTGCGGTACAGGTCAATAAAGCCACCGCATCCTCAGGGATGTCGGTGGTTTTCTTTTTCTATAAGGATAATGAATGAATTCGACAATCTGGCTGGCGCTTGCCCTGGTTTTGGTACTGGAAGGTTTAGGGCCGATGCTTTACCCGAAGGCATGGAAGAAGATGATCTCTGCGATGACCAATTTGCCCGATAATATTTTACGTCGTTTTGGCGGTGGACTTGTGGTTGCGGGCGTTGTGGTCTACTACATGTTGAGGAAAACGATTGGCTGAACAAAAAACAGACTGATCGAGGTCATTTTTGAGTGCAAAAAGTGCTGTAACTCTGAAAAAGCGATGGTAGAATCCATTTTTAAGCAAACGGTGATTTTGAAAAATGGGTAACAACGTCGTCGTACTGGGCACCCAATGGGGTGACGAAGGTAAAGGTAAGATCGTCGATCTTCTGACTGAACGGGCTAAATATGTTGTACGCTACCAGGGCGGTCACAACGCAGGCCATACTCTCGTAATCAACGGTGAAAAAACCGTTCTCCATCTTATTCCATCAGGTATTCTCCGCGAGAATGTAACCAGCATCATCGGTAACGGTGTTGTGCTGTCTCCGGCCGCGCTGATGAAAGAGATGAAAGAACTGGAAGACCGTGGCATCCCCGTTCGTGAGCGTCTGCTGCTGTCTGAAGCATGTCCGCTGATCCTTGATTATCACGTTGCTCTGGATAACGCGCGTGAGAAAGCGCGTGGCGCGAAAGCGATCGGCACCACCGGTCGTGGTATCGGGCCTGCTTATGAAGATAAAGTGGCACGTCGCGGTCTGCGTGTTGGCGACCTTTTCGACAAAGAAACCTTCGCTGAAAAACTGAAAGAAGTGATGGAATATCACAACTTCCAGTTGGTTAACTACTACAAAGCTGAAGCGGTTGATTACCAGAAAGTTCTGGATGATACGATGGCTGTTGCCGACATCCTGACTTCTATGGTGGTTGACGTTTCTGACCTGCTCGACCAGGCGCGTCAGCGTGGCGATTTCGTCATGTTCGAAGGTGCGCAGGGTACGCTGCTGGATATCGACCACGGTACTTATCCGTACGTAACTTCTTCCAACACCACTGCTGGTGGCGTGGCGACCGGTTCCGGCCTGGGCCCGCGTTATGTTGATTACGTTCTGGGTATCCTCAAAGCTTACTCAACTCGTGTAGGTGCAGGTCCTTTCCCGGCCGAACTGTTTGATGAAACTGGCGAGTTCCTCTGCAAGCAGGGTAACGAATTCGGTGCAACTACGGGTCGTCGTCGTCGTACCGGCTGGCTGGACACCGTTGCCGTTCGTCGTGCGGTACAGCTGAACTCCCTGTCTGGCTTCTGCCTGACTAAACTGGACGTTCTGGATGGCCTGAAAGAGGTTAAACTCTGCGTGGCTTACCGTATGCCGGATGGTCGCGAAGTGACTACCACTCCGCTGGCAGCTGACGACTGGAAAGGTGTAGAGCCGATTTACGAAACCATGCCGGGCTGGTCTGAATCCACTTTCGGCGTGAAAGATCGTAGCGGCCTGCCGCAGGCGGCGCTGAACTACATCAAGCGTATTGAAGAGCTGACCGGTGTGCCGATCGATATCATCTCTACCGGTCCGGATCGTACTGAAACCATGATTCTGCGCGACCCGTTCGACGCGTAATTCTGGTACGCCTGGCAGATATTTTGCCTGCCGGGCTAACAGTGTGATACATTGCTGTGTCGGTTAAGCCATTACGCTATCCGACACAGTGTTAAATCCTCGCTTTTTTCCTTCCCCGAACTGAAATAAATTAGCGACACAGCTTGTGGCTGGTTTATCATCAATATAAATGTATTTTTTCCCGATTTCCCTTTTGAGGTTGATGTGCAGTTAACGAGTTTCACTGATTACGGATTACGTGCGCTGATCTACATGGCGTCATTGCCAGAAGGGCGGATGACCAGTATTTCTGAAGTGACTGACGTCTACGGCGTCTCCCGTAATCATATGGTCAAAATAATCAATCAACTTAGTCGTGCCGGCTACGTGACTGCTGTTCGTGGAAAAAATGGCGGCATTCGCCTGGGTAAACCGGCGAGTGCGATACGTATTGGTGATGTGGTGCGCGAGCTGGAGCCCTTATCGCTGGTGAATTGCAGCAGTGAGTTTTGCCACATTACACCTGCCTGTCGGTTGAAACAGGCGCTTTCTAAGGCCGTGCAAAGTTTTCTTACGGAACTGGATAACTACACGCTTGCCGATTTGGTTGAAGAGAATCAACCGCTTTATAAATTATTGCTGGTGGAGTGACGAAAATCTTCATCAGAGATGACAACGGAGGAACCGAGATGTCACAAGATCCTTTCCAGGAACGCGAAGCTGAAAAATACGCGAATCCCATCCCTAGTCGGGAATTTATCCTCGAACATTTAACCAAACGTGAAAAACCGGCCAGCCGTGATGAGCTGGCGGTAGAACTGCACATTGAAGGCGAAGAGCAGCTTGAAGGCCTGCGTCGCCGCCTGCGCGCGATGGAGCGCGATGGTCAACTGGTCTTCACTCGTCGTCAGTGCTATGCGCTGCCGGAACGCCTCGACCTGGTGAAAGGTACCGTTATTGGTCACCGTGATGGCTACGGCTTTCTGCGGGTTGAAGGGCGTAAAGATGATTTGTATCTCTCCAGCGAGCAGATGAAAACCTGCATTCATGGCGATCAGGTGCTGGCGCAGCCGCTGGGTGCTGACCGTAAAGGTCGTCGTGAAGCGCGTATTGTCCGCGTACTGGTGCCAAAAACCAGCCAGATTGTTGGTCGCTACTTTACCGAAGCGGGCGTCGGCTTTGTGGTTCCTGACGATAGCCGTCTGAGCTTCGATATCTTAATCCCGCCCGATCAGATCATGGGCGCGCGGATGGGCTTTGTGGTCGTAGTCGAACTGACTCAGCGTCCGACTCGCCGCACCAAAGCGGTGGGTAAAATCGTCGAAGTGCTGGGCGACAATATGGGCACCGGCATGGCGGTTGATATCGCTCTGCGTACCCATGAAATTCCGTATATCTGGCCGCAGGCTGTTGAGCAACAGGTTGCGGGGCTGAAAGAAGAAGTGCCGGAAGAAGCAAAAGCGGGCCGTGTCGATTTGCGCGATTTACCGCTGGTCACCATTGATGGCGAAGACGCCCGTGACTTTGACGATGCAGTTTACTGCGAGAAAAAACGCGGCGGCGGCTGGCGTTTATGGGTCGCGATTGCCGACGTCAGCTACTATGTGCGTCCGCCAACGCCGCTGGACAGAGAAGCGCGTAACCGTGGCACGTCGGTGTACTTCCCTTCGCAGGTTATCCCGATGCTGCCGGAAGTGCTCTCTAACGGCCTGTGTTCGCTCAACCCGCAGGTAGACCGCCTGTGTATGGTGTGCGAGATGACGGTTTCGTCGAAAGGCCGCCTGACGGGCTACAAATTCTACGAAGCGGTGATGAGCTCTCACGCGCGTCTGACCTACACCAAAGTCTGGCATATTCTGCAGGGCGATCAGGATCTGCGCGAGCAGTACGCCCCGCTGGTTAAGCATCTCGAAGAGTTGCATAACCTCTATAAAGTGCTGGATAAAGCCCGTGAAGAACGCGGTGGGATCTCATTTGAGAGCGAAGAAGCGAAGTTCATTTTCAACGCTGAACGCCGTATTGAACGTATCGAACAGACCCAGCGTAACGACGCGCACAAATTAATTGAAGAGTGCATGATTCTGGCGAATATCTCGGCGGCGCGTTTCGTTGAGAAAGCGAAAGAACCGGCACTGTTCCGTATTCACGACAAGCCGAGCACCGAAGCGATTACCTCTTTCCGTTCAGTGCTGGCGGAGCTGGGGCTGGAGCTGCCGGGTGGTAACAAGCCGGAACCGCGTGACTACGCGGAACTGCTGGAGTCGGTTGCCGACCGTCCTGATGCAGAAATGCTGCAAACCATGCTGCTACGCTCGATGAAACAGGCGATTTACGATCCAGAAAACCGTGGTCACTTCGGTCTGGCATTGCAGTCCTATGCGCACTTTACTTCGCCGATTCGTCGTTATCCTGACCTGACGCTGCACCGCGCCATTAAATATCTGCTGGCGAAAGAGCAGGGGCATCAGGGCAACACCACTGAAACCGGCGGCTACCATTATTCGATGGAAGAGATGTTGCAACTGGGTCAGCACTGTTCGATGGCGGAACGTCGTGCCGACGAAGCAACGCGCGATGTCGCTGACTGGCTGAAGTGTGACTTCATGCTCGACCAGGTAGGTAACGTCTTTAAAGGCGTAATTTCCAGCGTCACTGGCTTTGGCTTCTTCGTCCGTCTGGACGACTTGTTCATTGATGGTCTGGTCCATGTCTCTTCGCTGGACAATGACTACTATCGCTTTGACCAGGTAGGGCAACGCCTGATGGGGGAATCCAGCGGCCAGACTTATCGCCTGGGCGATCGCGTGGAAGTTCGCGTCGAAGCGGTTAATATGGACGAGCGCAAAATCGACTTTAGTCTGATCTCCAGTGAACGCGCACCGCGCAACGTCGGTAAAACGGCGCGCGAGAAAGCGAAAAAAGGCGATGCAGGCAAAAAAGGCGGCAAGCGTTGTCAGGTCGGTAAAAAGGTAAACTTTGAGCCAGACAGCGCCTTCCGCGGTGAGAAAAAAACGAAGCCGAAAGCGGCGAAGAAAGACGCGAGAAAAGCGAAAAAGCCATCGGCGAAAACGCAGAAAATAGCCGCAGCGACCAAAGCGAAGCGTGCGGCGAAGAAAAAAGTGGCAGAGTGATCAATACCCTCTTTAAAAGAAGAGGGTTAGATTGCTGACAAAATGCGCTTTGTTCATGCCGGATGCGGCGTGAACGCCTTATCCGGCCTACATAATCACGCAAATTCAATATATTGCAGAGATCATGTAGGCCGGATAAACGTAGTGCATCAGGCAAAACGTAAACAACGAGTACATTAATGAGCGAAATGATTTACGGCATCCACGCAGTGCAGGCCCTGCTGGAGCGCGCCCCTGAACGTTTTCAGGAAGTCTTTATTTTAAAAGGCCGTGAAGATAAACGTCTGTTACCGCTGATTCACGCCCTTGAGTCTCAGGGCGTGGTTATCCAGTTGGCAAACCGCCAATATCTCGACGAGAAAAGCGACGGTGCCGTGCATCAGGGCATTATCGCCCGCGTGAAGCCAGGACGTCAGTATCAGGAAAACGATCTGCCGGATCTGATCGCTTCGCTCGATCAACCGTTCCTGCTGATCCTCGACGGCGTAACCGATCCGCACAACCTCGGCGCGTGCCTGCGTAGTGCGGACGCCGCAGGCGTTCATGCGGTGATTGTGCCGAAAGATCGCTCCGCACAGCTCAACGCTACGGCGAAAAAAGTAGCCTGCGGCGCGGCAGAAAGCGTTCCGCTGATTCGGGTGACTAACCTTGCGCGCACCATGCGTATGTTGCAGGAAGAGAATATCTGGATCGTCGGTACGGCAGGCGAGGCGGATCATACACTCTATCAGAGCAAAATGACCGGACGCCTGGCGCTGGTGATGGGCGCGGAAGGTGAAGGTATGCGTCGCCTGACCCGTGAACATTGCGATGAGTTGATCAGCATCCCAATGGCAGGAAGTGTTTCTTCCCTGAACGTTTCGGTTGCAACCGGAATTTGCTTATTTGAAGCGGTTCGTCAGCGCAGCTAGTTCCTCTGAATTATGAAAAGCCATCCAGATTTGGATGGTTTTTTTGGTAATGCTGCCAACTTACTGATTTAGTGTATGATGGTGATTTTAAGGTGCTTGCGTGGCTTCCATTTCCATCAG
>NZ_JBDYCV010000059.1:0-24813 GCF_040495915.1 Shigella sp. FJ200513
TCTGATGGAAATGGAAGCCACGCAAGCACCTTAAAATCACCATCATACACTAAATCAGTAAGTTGGCAGCATTACCAGAATTGCTAATGTATAGGCTAATGCATCCCATAACGAAGATGTTTGGCTATTTTTACTTTGCGGCAAAATCACACTTAGCTCATTAAATAAGGTTTTTATGACTTCTTTTCCCTGCCCCGCGGCAATTACCGGACAAGAATGCGGTTGCAGTAACTGATTTTCCTCAGCCCCCTGAAACTGAAAGCCGTACAGCGCACAGGTACACGTCGTTGCCGGATCGTTAACGTCAGAGGCCACCGCATGCAGCCTGCCGCGTTCTATCACCACAATGTCATCCGCATGTGCGACATATAACGAAGAATCGATGGTAAACCTTGCAACCCCTTTCTTGACGTAAATCAGCTCGGTTTCATTGTCATGAACGTGATGTCCAGACTCCCATTTTGGATCATCGCTAAATGCAAAACGTGAAAGCCGTGGCGTTTTACCGGCGACAAACAGCGTTTCACTGGCATTATCAAAACAGCGTTGATACATGACAACCTCCCTATTCCATGAGCAAGCAAAAACAATATATGCCGGATAAAATACGGCGTGTATTGCGGTTATACAACCGCGTTTAGCGAGAGCTAAACAAGATTATTTACACTGAATGCAAGATTGTACGGTCATGGAATAACTATATTGCCGCAAATTGCACTTTTGTTTTAGCAATCGCATTTTTTTTGCAAGATTGTTGGCAAGGAAAACAGCTTGCTCCGTCGCCCCCCCCCCCGCACCGCTATCGCACACTATTTTCAGGCCATTTTTACCTTCCATCGGAGATGGTTCCGTATGCGACTCACAGGAGAAATCATGAAAATAATAACCTGCTTTAAGCTGGTGCCTGAAGAACAGGACATTGTTGTCACTCCAGAATACACCCTGAATTTCGACAATGCCGACGCCAAAATCAGCCAGTTCGATCTCAATGCCATTGAAGCTGCAAGCCAGCTCGCAACAGATGACGATGAGATAGCCGCGCTGACCGTTGGCGGCTCATTGTTGCAGAACTCGAAAGTGCGCAAAGACGTGCTATCCCGCGGGCCGCACAGCCTGTATTTGGTGCAGGATGCGCAACTTGAACATGCACTGCCTCTCGATACCGCAAAAGCGCTGGCGGCAGCAATTGAAAAGATCGGCTTCGATTTACTGATCTTTGGTGAAGGTTCCGGCGACCTTTATGCCCAGCAGGTTGGCTTGCTGGTCGGAGAAATTCTGCAACTTCCGGTGATTAATGCAGTGAGTGCTATTCAGCGTCAGGGCAATACACTGGTGATTGAACGCACGCTTGAAGATGATGTTGAAGTTATTGAACTCTCTGTTCCAGCCGTGCTCTGCGTCACCTCCGATATTAACGTGCCACGCATTCCTTCGATGAAAGCCATTCTCGGCGCGGGTAAAAAACCGGTAAATCAGTGGCAGGCAAGTGATATTGACTGGAGCCAGAGCGCGCCACTTGCTGAACTGGTCGGCATTCGCGTACCGCCGCAAACAGAACGTAAGCACATCATTCTCGATAACGATTCGCCGGAGGCCATTGCCGAGCTGGCGGAACATCTGAAGAAAGCCCTGAACTGAAGCCTACGGAGAAGAAACGATGAGTCAATTAAACAGCGTCTGGGTCTTTAGCGATAATCCTGAACGTTATGCTGAACTGTTTGGCGGCGCTCAGCAATGGGGCCAACAGGTGTATGCCATTGTACAAAATACCGACCAGGCGCAGGCAGTTATGCCTTATGGTCCAAAATGTATTTATGTTCTTGAGCAAAACGACGCGCTGCAACGCACTGAAAATTACGCCGAAAGCATTGCTGCCCTGCTGAAAGATAAACACCCCGCTATGTTGCTGTTGGCCGCGACGAAACGTGGTAAAGCTCTGGCAGCACGGTTAAGTGTGCAACTGAATGCGGCGCTGGTGAACGATGCCACGGCGGTGGATATTGTCGATGGTCACATTTGCGCCGAACACCGGATGTATGGCGGGTTAGCGTTCGCTCAGGAAAAGATCAACAGCCCGCTGGCGATCATTACCCTTGCACCCGGTGTTCAGGAACCGTGCACCAGTGATACCTCTCATCAGTGCCCGACAGAAACGGTACCTTATGTTGCTCCGCGTCATGAAATTCTCTGTCGCGAACGCCGTGCGAAAGCCGCAAGCAGCGTGGACCTGAGCAAAGCAAAACGTGTGGTTGGCGTCGGTCGTGGTCTGGCGGCGCAGGATGACCTGAAAATGGTCCACGAACTGGCGGCGGTGCTGAATGCTGAAGTCGGCTGTTCACGTCCAATTGCCGAAGGCGAGAACTGGATGGAGCGTGAACGTTATATCGGTGTCTCCGGCGTGTTGCTGAAATCCGATCTCTACCTGACGCTGGGGATCTCCGGGCAGATCCAACATATGGTTGGCGGCAACGGCGTAAAAGTGATTGTCGCCATCAATAAAGATAAAAATGCGCCAATCTTCAACTATGCCGACTACGGTCTGGTGGGCGATATCTACAAAGTCGTCCCTGCCCTGATTAGCCAGTTGAGCCGCTAATTCCCCTTTCAACCACATCTCCCGCTGTAAACGCAGCAGGAAGGGAGCATAACGCATGTCGGATGACAAATTTGATGCCATTGTGGTCGGTGCGGGCGTTGCTGGTAGCGTTGCCGCACTGGTCATGGCACGAGCCGGGCTGGATGTCCTGGTGATAGAACGCGGCGACAGTGCCGGATGTAAAAACATGACCGGCGGGCGTCTTTATGCCCACACACTTGAAGCAATCATTCCAGGCTTTGCAGTATCAGCGCCGGTAGAACGCAAGGTCACACGCGAGAAAATCTCCTTCTTAACCGAAGAAAGCGCCGTTACCCTCGATTTTCACCGCGAGCAACCAGATGTTCCTCAACACGCATCTTATACCGTATTGCGTAATCGTCTGGACCCGTGGTTGATGGAACAAGCCGAGCAGGCGGGCGCGCAGTTTATCCCAGGCGTTCGCGTCGACGCGCTGGTTCGTGAAGGAAACAAGGTCACTGGCGTGCAGGCTGGGGATGATATTCTCGAAGCGAATGTGGTGATTCTGGCTGATGGCGTTAACTCGATGCTTGGCCGCTCGCTGGGAATGGTTCCCGCTTCCGATCCGCATCATTACGCTGTTGGTGTTAAAGAGGTTATTGGCCTCACACCAGAACAGATCAACGATCGCTTTAATATTACGGGCGAGGAAGGTGCCGCCTGGCTGTTTGCCGGTTCCCCTTCTGACGGCCTGATGGGCGGGGGATTTCTCTATACCAACAAGGATTCCATATCCTTGGGGCTGGTTTGTGGATTGGGTGATATCGCCCATGCGCAAAAAAGCGTGCCGCAAATGCTGGAAGATTTTAAACAACACCCCGCCATTCGCCCGCTGATTAGCGGCGGCAAACTGCTTGAATATTCCGCGCATATGGTGCCGGAAGGCGGTCTGGCAATGGTGCCGCAACTGGTTAACGAGGGCGTG
The DNA here is from genome assembly GCF_040495915.1 of Shigella sp. FJ200513. Classification (NCBI taxonomy): domain Bacteria; kingdom Pseudomonadati; phylum Pseudomonadota; class Gammaproteobacteria; order Enterobacterales; family Enterobacteriaceae; genus Shigella; species Shigella sp. FJ200513. The sequence goes on from NZ_JBDYCV010000059.1 coordinate 3,543, forward strand.
ATGATCGTTGGTGACGCCGCAGGCTTCTGCCTGAATTTGGGTTTTACGGTCCGCGGCATGGATTTAGCCATTGCATCGGCTCAGGCTGCCGCCACAACGGTGATCGCCGCCAAAGAACGCGCGGATTTCTCCGCCAACAGTCTGGCGCAATACAAACGTGAGCTGGAACAAAGCTGCGTCATGCGTGATATGCAGCATTTTCGCAAGATCCCGGCGCTGATGGAAAACCCGCGCCTGTTTAGCCAATACCCACGAATGGTAGCCGACATCATGAACGAGATGTTCACCATTGACGGCAAACCAAACCAGCCGGTACGCAAAATGATCATGGGACACGCGAAGAAAATTGGGCTGATCAACTTGCTGAAAGATGGCATTAAGGGAGCAACCGCGCTATGAGCCAGAACGCTACGGTTAACGTCGACATCAAATTAGGCGTCAATAAATTCCATGTTGATGAGGGCCACCCGCATATCATTCTGACGGAAAATCCCGATATCAATGAATTCCGTAAATTAATGAAAGCCTGCCCTGCCGGACTTTATAAGCAGGATGACGTAGGAAACATTCATTTTGATCCCGCCGGTTGTCTGGAGTGCGGCACCTGTCGGGTGCTGTGCGGTAACACTATTCTCGAACAGTGGCAATATCCCGCAGGCACCTTCGGTATTGATTTTCGCTACGGCTAATCATGCATCCCACAGGCCCGCAACTCGGGCCTGATGTTCTGTTTCGAGAGTCCAAAATGAAAGTGACATTAACGTTTAACGAACAACGTCGTGCGGCGTATCGTCAGCAAGGGCTATGGGGCGATGCTTCACTGGCCGATTACTGGCAGCAGACCGCTCGTGCGATGCCAGACAAAATTGCCGTGGTCGATAATCATGGTGCATCGTACACCTATAGCGCGCTCGATCACGCCGCGAGCTGTCTGGCAAACTGGATGTTAGCGAAGGGTATTGAATCAGGCGATCGCATCGCATTTCAACTGCCTGGCTGGTGTGAATTTACCGTTATCTATCTTGCCTGCCTGAAAATCGGTGCGGTTTCCGTGCCGCTGTTGCCTTCCTGGCGGGAAGCAGAACTGGTGTGGGTGCTCAATAAGTGTCAGGCAAAAATGTTCTTTGCACCGACGTTGTTTAAACAAACGCGTCCGGTAGATTTAATCCTGCCGCTGCAAAATCAGCTTCCACAACTACAACAAATTGTCGGCGTGGACAAACTGGCTCCCGCCACCTCTTCCCTCTCATTAAGTCAGATTATCGCCGACAATATCCCACTGACCACGGCGATAACGACCCACGGCGATGAATTAGCTGCGGTGCTGTTTACCTCCGGAACCGAGGGTCTGCCAAAGGGCGTGATGCTAACGCATAACAATATTCTCGCCAGTGAGCGGGCTTATTGCGCGCGGCTGAATCTGACCTGGCTGGATGTCTTTATGATGCCTGCGCCACTTGGTCACGCAACGGGCTTTCTGCATGGCGTAACGGCACCATTCTTAATTGGCGCTCGCAGCGTGTTGTTAGATATTTTCACTCCTGATGCGTGTCTCGCGCTGCTTGAGCAGCAGCGTTGCACCTGTATGCTAGGCGCAACGCCGTTTGTCTATGATCTTTTGAATTTACTAGAGAAACAACCCGCAGACCTTTCAGCGCTGCGCTTCTTTCTTTGCGGCGGTACCACAATCCCCAAAAAAGTGGCGCGCGAATGCCAGCAGCGCAGCATTAAATTATTAAGTGTTTATGGTTCCACAGAAAGTTCGCCGCATGCGGTGGTGAATCTCGATAATTCTTTGTCGCGCTTTATGCATACCGATGGTTACGCTGCCGCAGGTGTAGAGATTAAAGTGGTCGATGACGCACGCAAGACCTTACCGCCAGGTTGCGAAGGTGAAGAAGCATCGCGTGGCCCCAATGTGTTTATGGGGTATTTTGATGAACCTGAATTAACCGCCCGTGCGCTGGATGAAGAAGGCTGGTATTACAGCGGCGATCTCTGCCGTATGGATGAGGCTGGCTATATAAAAATTACCGGACGCAAAAAAGATATTATTGTCCGCGGCGGCGAAAATATTAGCAGCCGTGAAGTGGAAGATATTTTATTGCAGCATCCTAAAATTCACGATGCCTGTGTGGTTGCAATGCCCGATGAACGTTTAGGTGAACGATCATGCGCTTATGTCGTGCTGAAAGCGCCGCATCATTCATTATCGCTGGAAGAGATGGCGGCTTTTTTTAGCCGTAAACGGGTCGCAAAATATAAATATCCTGAACATATCGTGGTAATCGAAAAACTACCGCGCACTGCCTCAGATAAAATACAAAAGTTTTTGTTAAGAAAAGATATTATACGGCGATTAACGCAGGATGTCTGTGAAGAGATTGAATAAGTTTCATCTTCGGGGATCACATAACCCCGGCGACTGAACGCCGCCGGGGATTTATTTTATTTCTTCAGTTCAGCCAGGCTTAACCAGGTTTGCACCACGGTGTCCGGGTTCAGAGACAGGCTATCGATCCCCTCTTCCATCAACCATGCGGCAAAGTCTTCGTGGTCGGACGGACCCTGACCGCAAATCCCGACATATTTGCCCTGTTTCTTCGCGGCACGGATAGCCATCGACAGCAGTGCTTTCACCGCATCGTTGCGCTCATCGAACAATTCAGACACCACGCCGGAGTCACGGTCCAGACCGAGCGCCAGCTGCGTCATATCGTTTGAGCCAATTGAGAAGCCGTCGAAATATTCGAGGAACTGCTCGGCCAGCAAGGCGTTGGACGGGATTTCACACATCATGATGATTTTCAGCCCGTTCTCGCCACGTTTCAGCCCCTGACGCGCCAGTTCTTCAACCACCGCTTTCGCCTGATCTACGGTACGCACGAACGGGATCATGATCTCAACGTTGGTCAGCCCCATGTCGTTGCGCACACGTTTCACTGCTTCACACTCCAGTGCGAAGCAGTCGCGGAAGCTGTCGGAAACATAGCGGCCCGCACCACGGAAGCCGAGCATCGGGTTCTCTTCATCTGGCTCGTAACGCTCACCACCGACCAGGTTGGCATATTCGTTCGATTTAAAATCAGAGAGACGGACAATGACGCGCTTCGGATAAAACGCGGCACCCAGCGTCGCGATCCCTTCAGTCAGACGACCAACGTAAAATTCACGCGGAGAATCAAAACCTTTCATCATCTCGCGGATTTCGTTTTGCAACTGCGGTTCCTGATCGTCAAACTCAAGCAGTGCGCGTGGGTGGACGCCAATCATACGGTTGATGATAAATTCCAGACGCGCAAGGCCCACGCCTTCGCTCGGCAGGCAGGCGAAGTCGAAAGCACGGTCCGGGTTACCGACGTTCATCATCACTTTCAACGGCAGATCCGGCATCGTTTCTACGCTGGAGCTTTTCACGCTAAATTCCAGCAACTCCGCATAGACGTAACCGGTATCACCTTCGGCACAAGAAACAGTGACGTTCTCACCGTCTTTCATCCGTTCTGTTGCATCTCCACAGCCCACTACCGCCGGAATGCCCAGTTCACGAGCGATGATCGCCGCGTGACAGGTACGACCGCCACGGTTGGTGACGATGGCAGATGCTTTCTTCATGATCGGTTCCCAGTCCGGGTCGGTCATGTCAGTAACCAGCACGTCGCCAGGTTCGATGCGGTTCATTTCGCTGATGTCATGGATGACTTTCACCGGACCCGCGCCGATGCGATGACCGATAGCACGGCCTTCGGCGATAATCTTACCCTGTGAATGCAGCGTATAACGCTCCATGACCTGACCGCGTGAGCGCACGGTTTCCGGACGCGCCTGCACAATGAACAGTTTGCCGGTGTGGCCATCTTTCGCCCACTCAATATCCATTGGGCGACCGTAGTGTTTCTCAATTTGTACGGCCTGTTTTGCCAGTTCCTGCACTTCTTCGTTGGTCAGCGAGAAGATGTCACGCTGTTCCTGCGGTACGTCTTCGATTTTAACCTGCTTGCCGTGCTCCTGGGTCGGCGCGTAAACCATGCGGATTTTTTTCGACCCCATGGTGCGGCGCACGATAGCCGGGCGATTCGCCGCCAGTGTCGGTTTATGCACGTAAAACTCATCCGGGTTAACCGCACCCTGCACGACCATTTCCCCAAGGCCCCATGCGGAAGTGATAAACACCACCTGGTCAAAGCCGGATTCGGTATCAATGGAGAACATCACGCCAGAAGATGCGAGGTCGGAGCGCACCATCCGCTGAACACCGGCGGAGAGCGCCACGCCACGGTGATCGTAACCCTGGTGCACACGATAAGAGATGGCGCGATCGTTAAACAGAGAAGCAAATACATGTTTCACTGCCACGAGAACGGCGTCAAAACCCTGAACGTTGAGGAAGGTTTCCTGCTGACCGGCAAAGGAAGCGTCCGGCATGTCTTCTGCGGTGGCGGAGGAGCGTACCGCAAAAGAGGCGTTTTCGTCATCGGCGGAAAGCTGTGCATAGGCTTCGCGTATGGCGTTTTCCAGCTCAGGCTGGAAGGGAGTGTCGATAATCCACTGGCGGATTTGCGCGCCCGCTTTCGCAAGCTGAGTAACATCGTCAATATCCGTTTTATCCAGCAGTTCATAAATGCGCTGGTTTACGCCGCTTTGGTCCAGAAACTGGTTAAACGCGTCGGCGGTTGTGGCGAAACCATTCGGAACGGAAACACCCATTCCGGAAAGATTAGTAATCATTTCACCCAGGGAGGCATTTTTGCCCCCAACCCTGTCTACATCATTCATGCCGAGTTGGTTATACCAAAGCACCAGCGGTGACGAGCCATTGTTGGACATCGAACAATCCTTTTGTGATAAATGAACGGTTTGAGAAACACATTTCTGCGCATTTATCTTTGCATATTTAACCGGATGAAAAAAACGGTGAATCGTTCAAGCAAATATATTTTTTTACTTTTTAAGACTGATCCCAGCGTTGCGCAAACCTGCTCTATTCGACAATTTCCACATAAACCATCGGTATAAACGAAACCATAAAAATGAAATGCTGTTTTTATAAAAAATAAAATGAAGGTTCATTTTATAAACCAGACATTACGTCCTACGCTTCTGTGCGCTTTTAATTTATGCTTTCATAGAATTATGTCTGCTTCACGGGAAGAACAAAATGGATAATGCTGTTGATCGCCACGTTTTTTATATTTCTGATGGTACGGCAATAACTGCGGAGGTATTAGGACACGCAGTAATGTCACAATTTCCCGTCACTATCAGCAGCATCACGCTGCCGTTTGTCGAAAATGAGAGCCGTGCACGGGCAGTGAAGGATCAGATTGACGCAATTTATCACCAGACAGGCGTGCGCCCGCTGGTCTTCTACTCCATCGTGTTGCCGGAGATTCGCGCCATCATCTTGCAAAGTGAAGGCTTTTGCCAGGATATCGTTCAGGCGCTGGTTGCCCCGCTACAACAAGAGATGAAACTGGATCCAACGCCGATTGCTCATCGTACCCATGGCCTTAACCCTAATAATCTCAATAAATATGATGCGCGCATTGCGGCGATTGATTACACCCTCGCCCACGATGACGGCATTTCGTTGCGCAATCTGGATCAGGCTCAGGTGATCCTGCTCGGTGTTTCTCGCTGTGGTAAAACCCCCACCAGTCTGTATCTGGCAATGCAATTTGGTATCCGCGCGGCAAACTACCCCTTTATTGCCGACGATATGGATAATCTGGTGCTACCCGCGTCGCTCAAACCGCTTCAGCATAAATTGTTCGGCCTGACTATCGACCCGGAACGTCTGGCGGCGATTCGCGAGGAACGTCGGGAGAACAGTCGCTATGCCTCGCTTCGTCAGTGCAGGATGGAAGTCGCGGAAGTGGAAGCCTTGTACCGTAAAAATCAGATCCCGTGGATTAACAGTACCAATTATTCGGTAGAAGAGATTGCCACCAAGATCCTCGATATCATGGGCCTTAGTCGCCGAATGTACTAGAGAACTAGTGCATTGGTTTGTTTTTTTGTTATCATGCTAACCACCCGGCGAGGTGTGACACACCTCGCACTTGAAATCAGCTGCGATTGGTTTATCGTGATGCGCATCACTTTCCGGTAGTCCTGCCGTAGAAGCAACAAATTTCTGAGACTTGTAATGAACAGAACTGACGAACTCCGTACTGCGCGTATTGAGAGCCTGGTAACGCCCGCCGAACTCGCGCTACGGTATCCCGTAACGCCTGGCGTCGCCACCCATGTCACCGACTCCCGCCGCAGAATTGAAAAAATACTGAATGGTGAAGATAAGCGACTGTTGGTCATTATTGGCCCCTGCTCGATCCACGATCTCACCGCTGCAATGGAGTACGCCACCCGTCTGCAGTCGCTGCGCAACCAGTACCAGTCACGGCTGGAAATCGTAATGCGCACCTATTTTGAAAAACCACGAACTGTTGTCGGCTGGAAAGGGCTAATCTCCGATCCGGATTTAAACGGCAGCTATCGGGTAAATCACGGTCTGGAGCTGGCGCGCAAATTACTTTTACAGGTAAATGAGCTGGGTGTCCCTACCGCGACTGAGTTCCTCGATATGGTAACCGGTCAGTTTATTGCTGATTTAATCAGTTGGGGCGCGATTGGCGCTCGTACTACCGAAAGTCAGATCCACCGCGAAATGGCTTCAGCACTCTCCTGTCCGGTAGGTTTTAAAAATGGTACCGATGGCAACACGCGGATTGCCGTGGATGCTATCCGCGCAGCCCGCGCCAGCCATATGTTCCTCTCGCCAGACAAAAATGGTCAGATGACCATCTATCAGACCAGCGGCAACCCGTATGGCCACATTATTATGCGTGGCGGCAAAAAACCGAATTATCATGCCGATGATATCGCCGCAGCCTGCGATACGCTGCACGAGTTTGATTTACCTGAACATCTGGTGGTGGATTTCAGCCACGGTAACTGCCAGAAGCAGCACCGTCGCCAGTTAGAAGTTTGTGAGGATATTTGTCAGCAAATCCGCAATGGCTCTACGGAGATTGCTGGAATTATGGCGGAAAGTTTCCTGCGCGAAGGAACGCAAAAAATCGTCGGCGGTCAGCCGCTCACTTACGGTCAATCCATTACCGACCCGTGTCTGGGCTGGGAAGATACCGAACGCCTGGTCGAAAAACTCGCCTTTGCGGTAGATACCCGCTTCTGAATGCGTGCCCATTCCTGATGGGATGGGCATTTCTGCGCAACTTGTTGTCTTCTCAACACATTACTGCTTGCTCTGGTCTGCCATAATATTGATAATAGGAATCATTGTTATATCAATTATTATTAATTTTTATGCGTTATACGGATAGCAGAAAACTCACGCCTGAAACGGATGCCAATCACAAGACCGCTTCCCCGCAGCCCATCCGGCGAATTACCAGCCAGACACTGTTAGGTCCGGATGGCAAACTGATTATCGATCATGACGGGCAAGAATATCTGCTCCGTAAAACTCAGGCTGGCAAGCTGCTGTTAACTAAGTAGCCTTTAACTCGAGCAGCTGACTTCCAGCCGTTTACCCCAGTCAGGTGGACGACTGACATAGTCATCATCTCTGTCGCTGAAAGGATTTCGCAACGCCTCATGCAGGCGGTGCAATTCCATCATATCACCCTTTTCTGCCGCTTCAATCGCCCGTTGCGCCAACCAGTTGCGCAATACCAGAGCTGGGTTAACGCTTTGCATCAGTTGCTGACGCTCACTATCGCTAACCTCGTCTTGTTGCAAACGCCCCCGATAACGGGCAAACCAGTCATCAAATGCCGCACGATCAATAAACTCCTCACGTAGCGGTGACGCCGCGCTGTGCTGCTCGGTCAGACTCAGCATGCGGAATGTGCGGGTATAATCGCTGCGCTCTCGCGCCATCAGACTGAATAATTCATTCAGTAGCGCGTTATCCTCTTTTTGCTCCGTCATGAAGCCCAGTTTCTGCCGCATCCGTTGTCCATAATGCGTCAACAAAACCTGCTGATAGCTGTCCAGGGCCTCATTCAGGGCATCTACGGCAACAAATGGTGACAATGTCTGCGCCAGACGCTGTAAATTCCACAACGCGACAGCAGGTTGATTATCAAAGCTATAACGCCCTTGATGATCCGAGTGATTACAAATAAAACCGGGTTCGTAATCATCAAGAAAACCAAACGGCCCGTAATCAAGCGTCAGTCCCAGCAGCGACATGTTGTCGGTATTCATCACCCCATGTGCAAAGCCGACCGTCTGCCATTGGGCAATTAACGACGCGGTACGTGCGACAACATCGTTAAACCAGAGACGGTATTTGTCCTCATCGTCTTCAAGATGTGACCAGTAATGACGAATGGCAAAGTCAGCCAACTGACGAACCTTTTCCGGCTCGCGGCGATAGTAAAAATGTTCGAAATGACCAAAGCGCAGATGACTTGGTGCCACACGCATCAGCATCGCGCCTGGCTCCACCGTTTCCCGATACACTGGCGAATCGCTGGTGACGATACTTAACGCGCGGGTCGTCGGAATGCCCAGATAATGCATCGCCTCACTGGCGAGACTTTCTCGTATCGTCGAACGTAAAACCGCCCGTCCATCACCCATTCGCGAATAAGGCGTCAGGCCAGCACCTTTCAGATGCCAGTCCATTGTAGTGCCATCAGCAAGCAGTTGTTCGCCAAGTAAAATGCCGCGCCCATCACCCAGTTGGCCCGCCCAGACGACGAACTGATGACCACTGTAAACCTGTGCCAGTGGTGACATACCAGGCAGTAGGGTTTCGCCGCCCCAGACACCTGCGGCATTTTTAAACAGCGACGATGGAATACTCAGCGTGTTAGCGAGTTCGGTATTATGCCAAATCAGCCGGGCATTATTTAAAGGCGTAGGGGAAAGTGCTGTATAGGTTTCTGGCAATTCATCGCGCCAGCGGGTAATAAAAGACAGGGTCATAGATCCTATCTGTTTGATAGTGTAGACGGTTACTCTCGTCTTAAACACCAGCAAACAGGAGGGTTATCGCTGAACCAACGTCGTTATCTGATTTATAGGAACGGCAGGCCACAGGCATCCCTGGAGAGCATGGAAATCGAAGGGGGTAATCTGTGCCAATATTTCTGGCGTATCAATGCCCCCCGCGATGATGCAATTGCAACAAGGGGAAATTTGCGCCTGGATCGCACGAATAAACGGTTCGAAGGAGCGATGCGTGATTTGTTGCTGAATAAAACCTTTCTCCAGCATTACGCGGGTGAAAAGACCATCAAAAACCGCTTTCATTGTGCTATTACCTGCTCCCAAATTGCCTAACACAAGGGGATACATTTGCGATAAGGACAAAAGATCGCGATTATCTTTTCCTTCATTGAGATGCGGGTAATTCTCATTAATCAACAGCTCAATAAACGGATATTTTAATAGTTCGCCTGCGTAATTATCCCTGTCTAATAATAATGTAGCCACTTGTGGCGTTAAATTAAGCCAGGCAAAGAGTTTATGTTGAATAAAAAAGTGTTGGCATGATTTTAGTAATTCCAACTGCTCTGAAAATAATTGCCAATGTTGCTCCTCGGTAAGTTGCGCTATAACCCGACTCGTCGGGATACGAACCGTGCCATCTTCACTGGAGAAATGGGTAATTAACTCAACGCCGACAAGGAGTTGCTGGTTATCTCTTATCGGCAGGAAATAGCAATCAGAATGATAAAGATTCTCCAAAAAAATCTTCATGGTAACCGTCCCTCTCGAAGGATGTTTTTCAGTATCCGGCTAAAAGGGATGAGGCCATAAGACATAACAATTACAGAAGGAGTAACTTTCATTTGTTCCATGTTAACCACTTTTTCAGGGGGCCTTTTTTTAGATTATCCTGATTATAAACGAATAATCCATTTACGGAATTTTTGTCTGCAAAATACTACTGTATTCAGGAGTAAATTGACGGCGATGTATCATCGCCGTCAATTTTTCGACATACTAGATTCGTCTCGCCTGCCAGAAATTTTTCTGCCAATAGACATTATCAAGTGAGGAACGCATCACTCCCTTGCTGGTAGAGGCGTGGATAAATTGGTTGTTGGTATCGTAAATACCTACATGCAAACCATTTTGTCCGGAACCCGTTTTGAAAAAGACCAGGTCACCAGGCAGCAACTCGTCTTTATCAATTTGCGTGCCAATAGAGGCTTGTTGTTTGGTTTCACGGGGCAGATGCAAATCGAAACGATCGCGCATCGTCACAACCACAAATCCCGAACAGTCCACACCGCGCCGCGTCATGCCACCATAACGATACGGCGTGCCATGCCAGCTTTGTAGCTGGTCGTTCAAACCGGCAATAACGGTAATCGAATCAGAAAGTCTGGCATTTGGCGGCGGTGCTTTATGGTGGCTACACCCGGCCAGAAACAGTGCTGTGATCAAAATAAGGCAGAAACGCATTCCGTACGGTTCCTCTGTTTTTTATTCTTGCATTAATTTAGCGTCGTAATTACCCGATTTTCGGGATACTAATGAAATCAGATGGTCGAAATCAGCATTCTGTGACCTTCGATATCCAGACGGCGAAAATTCATCCCATAGGCCTGCGCCAGATTTGGCGGCGTGAGCACCTCTTCTCTGCGTCCACTGGCCAGCATTTTTCCACCTTTTAGCAACCACGCCCGATGCGCATGACGCAACGTGTGGTTGAGATCGTGACTGCTCATCACAATCGCCAGTCCTTGCTGACACAGCGCGCTCAGAATTTTGTCTAACGCACTTTGTTGCGCAACATCAAGACTGTTCATCGGCTCATCAAGAAGCAGCAATTGGCCTGCGGGATTGGCTTGTGGTGTGATTTGCAACACCACCGCAGCAAGACGTACGCGTTGCCATTCACCGCCGGAAAGTTGATTGGTGCTACGACCGAGTTTGTCATCAAGAGCCAGCGCCCCTGCGACATCATTCAGTAGTTCGGTACGCGTTTTATCGTGCTGATGCAGTGTCAGGTAGTGCCAGACCGGCATTGCAAACGGCGGCGTCTGCTGTTGTGAAAGATAGGCGCGATGCAGCGCGAGTTTTGTTGCGGACCATGCTTCCAGTGGTTGCCCCGCGAACTGAATGCTTCCCTTACCGCTGGTCATTCCGGCCATTCGCGCCAGTAAGGTACTCTTACCCGCGCCATTCGGCCCCACCAGGTGCAGGATTTCCCCAGCCCGAACCTCGCCTGAAAGCGGCCCCAGGCGGGTAGATTCCGCAACATCCTGTAACTGCATCACAATAGACATTATTTTGCCAACGCCAGTTTAATGCTTTCCATCACAATGGGATCTTCCGGCGTCATATCCGGGGAAAAACGCTGGATGACTTTTCCGTCCCTGCCAACCAGGAATTTTTCAAAATTCCATAAAATATCATCCGGGTACAGCGGTGCACGGCCTTTGCTGACCATACGGGCATAGAATCCGCTCTCTTCCGGCGCGACTGTGGTCGGCGCTGCGGCAATCAATTTTTGATACAGCGGATGGCGTCCTTCGCCATTAACTTCAATCTTACTGAACATCGGGAACGTCACCCCCCATGTGGTGGTACAGTAAGTTTTAATCTCTTCATCGCTGCCCGGTTCTTGTTCCAGAAACTGGTTGCACGGGAATCCCAGCACCACAAAACCTCGATCGGCCCAGGCTTTTTGAATATTCTCCAACTGCTCATATTGCGGCGTTAAGCCACACTTTGAGGCGACATTGACAATTAACAGCACATTACCGGCGTACTTCTCCAGCGTGGTCACTTCACCGTCGATATCTTTCACTACGGTCGTCAGAATGGAATCTTGCATCGTTTCTCCTAGGTGTGGTCAGTAAAAATCTTAGCTTTTAATCATAGACCGTCTTTTTGCGGCTAACGTCCTGCTTTTAACAATAACCAGATAAACACCGGCGCACCCAACGTTGCGGTGACCACGCCAATAGGCAGCTCTGCGGCAGCTAATGCCAGGCGCGCTACAATATCGGCCAGCAGCAATGCGCTCGCCCCTGCCAGCGCGCAGCCGGGAAGTAATACGCGATGATCGGTTAAACCACACAACCGAAGAATATGTGGGATCACCAGACCAATAAAGCCGATAGCACCCGCCAGCGCCACACTGACGCCAACCATCCAGCCGGTCGCTGCCACCAGCACATTGCGCCAGAACCACATGGGTAAACCCAGTTGCCGCGCCGAGATCTCGCCAAGCGCTAACATATTCATCGGCCTGGACTGACAACAGATCCACAACAACACGGGGATCAATGCCAGCATCAGCCAGCTTTGCCGCCAGTCTACGCCGCCAAAACCGCCCATCATCCAGTACATCAGCTGACGTAAATCAACAGAGGTGGAAAAGTAGATAGCCCACGTCATTAGTGCGCTGCAGATAATCCCTAATGCAACGCCAGCCAGCAATAACCGACTGGTCGAAAGATGACGACGGGCGAAACGTAAGAGTATTAAAGTGATGATAAGCGCGCCAGCAATCGCACACAGCCCTAGCGCCCAGTTGGGGAGTTGCCCTTGCCCAAGCAATACCGCGGCGATAAGCCCCACGCCTGCGCCGTTAGAGACGCCAAGTAGTCCAGGTTCTGCCAGAGGATTTTCAAACAACGCCTGCATTACAGCGCCGGATATAGCCAGCGCCGCACCAACCAGCAATACAGCCAGCGTACGTGGCAGGCGAATTTGCCAGACGAACAGTTCGCCACGAGGAGTAAACCAGTCACCTGGCGAAATCCATTGTTCACCGGCGCAAAGGCTTAAGAGAAGCGCCAGCAGCATCAAAACTGACAGGCATAATAACCAGCGAATATTTTGTCGCTGTTGTTGGCGGGCAAGTGTCAGCATGGTATCCGTTCTGCTGAAGTGTCATGGCGTTGATTTTACGGTGACTCTTCGACAGTGAAAAGAAAAAAGGCCGCATAGCGGCCTTTTTAGTTAGATCAGATTACTCGTCTTTGGGCGAAGCGTTTTCGACCCGGCTTTTTAACTTCTGCCCGGGTCTGAAGGTCACCACGCGCCGTGCTGTAATGGGAATATCCTCGCCCGTTTTCGGGTTACGTCCCGGGCGTTGATTCTTATCACGCAGATCGAAGTTACCAAAACCAGAGAGTTTCACCTGTTCGCCGTTTTCCAGAGCGCGACGGATCTCTTCGAAAAACAGTTCAACCAGTTCTTTGGCATCCCGCTTGCTAAGCCCAAGCTTATCAAACAGATATTCTGACATTTCAGCTTTTGTAAGCGCCATAGGTTCAATCCCTCAATGATGCCTGGAATCGCTCTTTTAATGCCTCTACACATTTGGCGACGGTAGCGGCAATCTCCTCTTCTTCGAGTGTACGGCTGGTATCTTGCAGGATCAGGCTTATGGCGAGGCTCTTATACCCCTCCGCAACACCCTTACCGCGGTACACGTCAAATAAGTTTACGCCAACTACCTGATTTACGCCAACTTTCTTACATTCGGATAAAATATCCGCTGCGGGAACGTTTTCTGCGACCACCACCGCGATGTCACGACGGTTCGCCGGGAAGCGAGAAATCTCGCGCGCCTGAGGCACCACGCGGTCTGCGAGCTTGTTCCACTCCAGTTCGAACACCAGAGTGCGACCGTTAAGATCCAGTTTACGTTCCAGTTCAGGATGAACAACTCCAACAAAACCAATACGTTCACCTTTCAGATAAATCGCTGCGGATTGCCCCGGATGCAGTGCCGGATTCGCTTCTGCACGGAACTCAACCTCATTCAGTTTACCGGTCAGGTCGAGAACGGATTCAAGGTCGCCTTTCAAATCATAGAAATCAACGGTCTCTTTTGCCAGGTTCCAGTGCTCTTCGTAACGGTTACCGCAAATCACACCGGCTAACATCAGATCCTGACGAATGCCCAACGGTGCCTGAGTATCTGGTACGAAACGCAGACCGCTTTCGAAAATGCGCACACGGTTCTGCTGACGGTTCTGGTTGTACACCACGGTTGCCAGCAGGCCGGTCCACAGAGAAAGACGCATTGCTGACATTTCAACAGAGATCGGGCTTGCCAGCAGTAAGGCTTCAACGCCTGGATGGATCATCTGCTGCACTTTCGGATCAACGAAGCTGTAGGTGATCACTTCCTGATAGCCTTTGTCGTTGAGCAGCGTTTTCACGCGCTTGAGCGACAGGTCAGCTTCACGGTGAGTACCCATAATCAGGCTTGCCTGTACCGGCTCATCCGGGATGTTGTTGTAGCCGTAAACACGCGCGACTTCTTCGACCAGATCTTCTTCAATCTCCATATCGAAACGCCAGCTCGGCGCAACTGCCTGCCATTCGTCTTTGCCTTCGGTCACTTCGCAGCCGAGACGACGCAGAATGTCAGTTACCTGCTCATCAGCAATATGATGGCCTATCAGGCGATCCAGTTTGCTACGACGTAGAGTGATGGTTGCACGCTTCGGCAGCGTTGCTTCGTTGGTGATATCAATTACCGGGCCAGCCTCACCACCGCAGATGTCGATCAGCAGACGGGTCGCACGTTCCATCGCTTTGTGCTGCAGTACCGGATCAACGCCACGCTCATAACGGTGAGACGCATCAGTATGCAGGCCATGACGACGAGCACGACCGGTGATAGACAGCGGGCTGAAGAAAGCGCATTCCAGCAAGACGTTTTGCGTTTCGTCATTCACGCCAGAGTGTTCGCCACCAAAGATGCCGCCCATCGCCAGCGCCTTGTTGTGGTCGGCGATGACCAGAGTGTCAGCATTCAGCTTCGCTTCAGTGCCATCAAGCAGCACCAGCGTTTCGCCCTCTTTTGCCATCCGCACCACAATGCCGCCTTCAATGCGATCTTTATCGAAAGCGTGCATCGGCTGGCCCAGTTCGAGCAGTACATAGTTGGTGACGTCAACAACTGCATCGATAGAACGGATCCCGCAACGACGCAGTTTTTCTTTCATCCACAGCGGAGTTGGCGCTTTAACGTTAATGCCTTTTACCACACGGCCAAGATAGCGCGGGCAGGCTTCCGGCGCTTCGACTGTAATCGGCAACGTGTCGTCGATAGTCGCACCAACCGGAACGATTTCCGGTTCAACCAGCGGCAGCTGATTCAGCACGGCAACGTCACGCGCAACACCAATGATACCTAAGCAGTCGGCACGGTTTGGTGTCACGCTGATTTCGATGGTGTTATCATCGAGTTTCAGGTATTCGCGGATGTCGGTGCCAATCGGCGCATCCGCAGGCAGTTCGATAATGCCACTGTGATCGTCAGAAATTCCCAGCTCAGAAAAGGAGCACAGCATCCCTTCAGACGGTTCGCCACGCAGTTTCGCCGCTTTAATTTTGAAATCACCCGGCAGAACAGCACCAATGGTAGCTACCGCCACACGCAGGCCCTGACGGCAGTTTGGCGCACCGCAGACGATGTCCAGCAGGCGATCGCCGCCGACATTCACTTTTGTCACACGCAGTTTGTCAGCGTTCGGATGCTGCGCACACTCAACCACTTCACCAACGACCACGCCGTGGAAGCTACCGGCAACCGGTTCTACACCGTCAACTTCCAGGCCCGCCATAGTGATTTGATTCGCCAGCGTATCGCTATCGATCGCCGGGTTCACCCATTCGCGTAACCACAGTTCACTGAATTTCATAATCTATTCCTGCCTTATTTAAACTGTTTGAGGAAACGCAGATCGTTTTCGAAGAATGAACGCAGGTCGGTGACGCCGTAACGCAACATAGTCAGACGCTCCATCCCCATCCCGAAGGCGAAACCAGAGTAAACTTCCGGGTCGATGCTAACGTTACGCAGCACGTTCGGATGCACCATCCCGCAGCCCAGCACTTCCAGCCATTTACCGTTTTTACCCATGACGTCAACTTCTGCAGAAGGCTCGGTAAACGGGAAGTAGGAAGGACGGAAGCGAATCTGCAAATCTTCCTCAAAGAAGTTACGCAGGAAGTCGTGCAGCGTGCCTTTCAGGTTGGTAAAGCTGATGTTGGTATCAACAATCAGACCTTCCATCTGATGGAACATCGGCGTGTGAGTCTGGTCGTAGTCGTTACGATAAACACGGCCAGGCGCGATGATACGAATCGGTGGCTGCTGGGCTTTCATGGTGCGGATCTGTACGCCAGAGGTCTGGGTACGCAGCAGGCGGGTAGCGTCAAACCAGAAAGTGTCGTGGTCAGCGCGCGCCGGGTGGTGACCAGGAATGTTCAGAGCATCGAAGTTATGATAATCGTCTTCGATTTCCGGCCCGGTTGCCACGGTAAAGCCAAGCTCACCGAAGAAACTTTCGATACGGTCGATGGTACGGGTAACCGGATGCAGACCGCCGTTTTCAATGCGACGACCTGGCAGAGAGACATCAATCGTTTCCGCCGCCAGACGCGCATTCAGTGCAGCGCTTTCCAGTTCCGCTTTACGCGCATTCAGCGCCTGCTGAACCTGCTCTTTCGCTTCGTTGATAACCGCACCAGCTGCCGGACGCTCTTCTGGCGGCAGCTCACGCAGGGTCGTCATCTGAAGGGTTAAGTGCCCTTTTTTACCCAAATATTCGACGCGCACATTATCTAACGCGGCAACATCTGACGCCTGGCTAATGGCCGCCTTCGCACTGGCAACCAGTTCTGCGAGATGTGACATGGTTTTCCTCATTGTGTCAGTGGTGACACTGGTTCGTTGGACTTAGAGCCTATCCCATCAGGCTATTTTACTTGCCATTTTGGTCCCGGGCAGTGCTCGAAATCCTCACGTACTTAAGTACGCTCCGGTTTCTCCGCACTGGCCGTGTCCAGACTGGCTGCGACAATTACGCCTGATAGACTGGCTTTTTATTTTTCAAAACGCGCATACAAAAAAAGCCTCCACTGGGAGGCTTTCAGGCGCTGTTTTCCGTTTCTCTTCTCACGCGCTAGCCTCCTGGATTCAGGTGCTAAAGTAAAAAAAGAAGCGGAAAATAGCAGCATTCATTGCTTGCGTTACCTTTTGGTACTCTTCAAAAGACCTTTATTGAAAAGGCTACGGCGATAAAAGTCAATGTTTTGATGGCGTTGAAACGAAAAGAGGGAGACTAGCTCCCTCTTTCAACTGGCTTATGCCAGAGCTGCTTTCGCTTTTTCAACCAGAGTGGTGAACGCTACTTTGTCGAATACTGCGATATCAGCCAGGATCTTACGGTCGATTTCAACAGAGGCTTTTTTCAGGCCATTGATGAATTTGCTGTAAGAAATACCGTTCTGACGTGCTGCTGCGTTGATACGCGCAATCCACAGTTGACGGAACTGACGCTTACGTTGACGACGGTCACGGTAAGCATACTGACCAGCTTTGATAACAGCCTGGAAGGCAACGCGGTATACGCGAGAACGCGCACCGTAGTAGCCTTTAGCTTGTTTCAAAATTTTCTTGTGACGTGCGCGTGCAATAACACCACGTTTTACGCGAGCCATATGTGCTCTCCTGTATCTATATTCTAATTAAAAAGTTAAAAACGTTAACGGCTTATGCGTACGGCAGGCACGCGATTACCAGGCCCAGATCGCCTTTGGAAACCATGGCTTTCGGACGCAGGTGACGTTTACGTTTGGTCGCTTTTTTAGTCAGAATGTGACGCAGGTTAGCGTGCTTGTGCTTAAAACCACCTTTACCGGTTTTTTTGAAGCGCTTAGCAGCACCGCGTACGGTCTTAATTTTTGGCATTTTAATAACTTCCACTTCGCATTGTTAATAAACGAAACAAAGGCGAACAATGCCTGTGAAGCCCAAAGGCTCCACAGATAGTGCTACTTGAAGGCCTTACTGTTTCTTCTTAGGAGCGAGCACCATGATCATCTGGCGGCCTTCGATCTTCGTTGGGAAGGATTCGACTACTGCCAGTTCTTGCAAATCGTCTTTCACGCGATTAAGCACTTCCATACCGATTTGCTGGTGCGCCATCTCACGACCGCGGAAACGCAGCGTGATTTTGGCTTTATCACCCTCTTCGAGAAAGCGAATCAGGCTGCGGAGTTTTACCTGATAGTCGCCTTCATCTGTACTAGGACGGAATTTAATTTCCTTAACCTGGATAACTTTTTGCTTTTTCTTCTGTTCCTTAGAAGACTTGCTCTTTTCATAGAGGAATTTGCCGTAATCCATTATACGACAAACCGGCGGCTCGGCGTTAGGGCTGATCTCGACTAAGTCTACTCCGGCTTCTTCTGCTTTCTCCAGAGCTTCTCTCAGACTCACAATACCAAGCTGCTCGCCTTCCAGACCTGTTAAGCGAACTTCCTGGGCGCGAATTTCGCCATTGATACGGTTAGGGCGCGCCGTTTGAACTCGTTTTCCGCCTTTAATACCTTATTCCTCCAATTGTTTAAGACTGCGGCTGCGAATCTCTTGTTGCAGCTTCTCGATCACTTCATTTACGTCCATGCTTCCCAGGTCTTTACCACGGCGGGTGCGAACGGCAACTTTGCCTGATTCCACCTCTTTATCACCACAGACCAGCATATATGGGACGCGACGCAAAGTGTGCTCGCGGATTTTAAAGCCAATCTTCTCATTTCTCAAGTCTGCTTTAACACGAATGCCCGCATTTGATAGTTTTTGCGTCAATTCGTTAACGTATTCAGACTGTGAATCGGTAATATTCATGATAACAACCTGAACTGGCGCAAGCCAGGTCGGGAAGAAACCAGCGAATTCTTCGGTCAGGATACCGATGAAACGCTCCATCGACCCCAGAATTGCGCGGTGAATCATTACCGGTACCTTACGCTCGTTGTCTTCGCCCACATAGGAGGCGCTCAGACGAGACGGCAAGGAGAAGTCCAGCTGTACTGTACCGCACTGCCATGCACGATCGAGGCAGTCATACAGGGTAAATTCAATTTTCGGACCGTAGAAAGCGCCTTCACCCAGTTGATATTCAAACGGGATGTTGTTTTCTTCCAGCGCAACCGCCAGGTCCGCCTCAGCACGATCCCACATTTCGTCGCTGCCAATACGTTTTTCAGGACGAGTGGAGAGTTTGACGACGATCTTCTCGAAGCCAAAAGTGCTGTACATATCATAGACTAAACGGATACATCCGTTAACTTCATCGCGAATTTGTTCTTCAGTACAGAAGATATGCGCGTCATCCTGGGTAAATCCACGCACGCGCATCAGGCCATGCAGCGAACCTGACGGCTCGTTACGGTGGCAGCTACCAAACTCGGCCATACGCAGCGGCAGATCGCGATAAGACTTCAGCCCCTGGTTGAAAATTTGTACGTGACCCGGGCAGTTCATCGGCTTAATGCAGTATTCACGGTTCTCAGAAGATGTGGTGAACATTGCATCTTTGTAGTTGTCCCAGTGACCGGTTTTTTCCCACAGGACACGGTCCATCATGAACGGACCTTTAACTTCCTGATACTGGTACTCTTTCAGTTTAGAACGAACAAACACTTCCAGTTCACGGAAGATGGTCCAGCCGTCGTTGTGCCAGAATACCATACCCGGCGCTTCTTCCTGCATATGGTACAGGTCGAGCTGTTTACCGATTTTACGGTGGTCGCGTTTCGCGGCTTCTTCCAGGCGCTGCAGGTAAGCGTTAAGTGCTTTTTTGTCTGCCCACGCCGTACCGTAAATACGTTGCAACATTTTGTTGTTGCTGTCGCCACGCCAGTAAGCCCCTGCCGTTTTCATTAGTTTGAAATGATGGCAGAAACGCATGTTCGGTACGTGCGGACCGCGGCACATATCGACATATTCTTCATGGAAGTACAGACCTGGCTTGTCATCATGGGCGATGTTTTCGTCAAGAATGGAAACTTTGTAGCTCTCCCCACGGTTGGCGAAAGTTTCACGCGCTTCGTGCCAGCTGACTTTCTTCTTAATGACGTCGTAGTTTTTCTCAGCAAGCTCATGCATCCGCTTCTCGAGTGCTTCGACATCTTCCTGGGTTAACGTGCGGTCAAGATCAACGTCGTAATAAAAACCGTTGTCAATAACCGGGCCGATTGCCATTTTGGTATGCGGCCAAAGTTGTTTAATCGCATGCCCTAACAGGTGCGCACAGGAGTGACGAATGATCTCCAGACCTTCTTCGTCTTTGGCGGTAATGATCGACAGTTGTGCGTCGTTTTCAATCAGATCGCAAGCATCAACCAGTTCGCCATTAACGCGCCCTGCGATACAGGCTTTCGCCAGACCTGGACCAATGTCCAGCGCAACATCCATGGGGCTTACAGCGTGGTCGTAATGGCGTTGGCTGCCATCAGGAAGAGTTATAACAGGCATTTTATATCCTTATTTGCAGTGGTGACCCACACGAAAGATCACATACAAAGAAAAATTTGTTTATTAACAGTTCATTGCGAAACCATCTAGCCAACAAATGCTAAATTGGTTCGCAATCAGGTACACAAATGAAAGACATTAACCTCTCACCTTCCACCCGGTTGAACGATGTTAACACTAAAAAAAGGGAGATTGTACCTTTCCGTTTCACATTGATTCGATTCGCAATTCGTTTGTAGTGAGTACACCAGCAAAACGCTTAAAGAACCACTGATAACATCACGGTGCGTCTGAAAGGTTTACTGCGAGCGGATTTACAGCAGCATAAACTGAATCCAGCAAAGTTCGTTGCGTGATTTGGCGGTAGTATTTTAAACGCTCATGAGATTAATGACGAAGTGGTCATATCACAATGATAAAAGTGACACAATTCTTATAACAATTTTTCGTGCACATTTCGTTCTGGCGATAATAATTAATCATCATCCTCAAAACCTCCAGATATATATAAGGCGAATAGATTATGAGTCAAAACGATATCATTATCAGAACTCATTATAAGTCTCCTCATAGATTGCACATCGATAGCGACATACCAACACCTTCATCAGAGCCTATTAATAAATTTGCGCGCCAGCTCATCACCCTACTTGATACCTCTGACTTAAGTTCGATGCTGTCATACTGTGTTACTCAGGAATTTACCGCAAACTGTCGAAAATATCACAAAATTGTTATTCCACTGCCCTTTTTACCATTAACTTTGCCACTTCACCCATCCATGCAGAAAATATACTCATTACATTACACTATAAAAAAGAAATCATTTCCTTATTACTAGAAACCACGCCTATTAAAGCTAACCATTTGCGAAGCATACTGGATTATATTGAACAGGAACAGGGTAATACTGCCAACTTACTGATTTAGTGTATGATGGTGATTTTAAGGTGCTTGCGTGGCTTCCATTTCCATCAGATGTCCTTC
>NZ_JBDYCV010000060.1:0-24340 GCF_040495915.1 Shigella sp. FJ200513
GTCCATCAATATAGATGGGCGCGATTGTTGCCAGACAGGACAATTTTCACAAGACGTCGCTGATGGGGCGCTTACTTATAACAAAAGGGGAGTGCAGAAGGAGTCTTGGTGGGCAATTGGTATAACCAATGCGAAATAAAACAATTATTTAACAAATAATTATCATTAAAGTGACAACTGGGTGGTGAGAAAATAAAGACTCATTAGCTGAATCGTGTAAGAAAAATAGAATTTATAAATGGCGTCAATAATTTCCAAACGCTAAGCCGCACAAAAGAACAAATATTAATAAGCGATGCTGATGTTTATTTAGCCGTAATAATTACGGCGAGTGATTACTACAGCTAAATAATATTTACAGATTACGTCAGATGCGTTTTTCGTAGCGCCAGATAATCCAGCAAACCACCAAGCACGACGCCAGAAAGGGCGACTAAAACCCCGACTTCCAGCAGAGCAGGCAGGAAAGAGAAGTGCGTCAAATCCAGCGCGTCCATCGTCAACAGAAGTAACCACACGGCCAACAGGCTGACGCCCGCCGCCAGTGTCCACATGGCAAAGGCATAACCTGCCGGATATTCGGTACGGGAGATAAAGTTGTCATTTACTCGTGTATATTCAAGCGTCTGGCGGCAAACCAGCAGCAAAATAAGCCCCGGTACGGCAGCGGCGACGGAGAATAGATAGAATGTCGACCAGCCGTGTGCTTCAACAAACCAACCCGCCACGGGGCCGACATAAACTCGCCCTACAGCGGAAAGCGCTGAGAGCAGGGCAAATTGAGTAGCGGAAAATGACTTATTACACAGCGTCATTAACAGCGCGACAAAGGCTGATGTGCCCATCCCGCCACAGAGGTTTTCGAAAAAGACGGCTGCGCCCATGCTGTAGAGATGCTTATCAGTAATCGACAGCAGCCAGTAACCAGCGTTAGACGCACCTTGTAAAATGCCGAAAATCAGCAGCGCCCGGAACAGCGACAGGCGCTGCATCAAAATCCCACCGTACAATGCGCCAACAATGGTCGCCAGTAAGCCAAGCGTTTTGTTTACCACGCCTACTTCACCCGCATCAAACCCGACGCCGCGAATCAAAAACGT
This sequence comes from Shigella sp. FJ200513, assembly GCF_040495915.1. Taxonomy (NCBI): domain Bacteria; kingdom Pseudomonadati; phylum Pseudomonadota; class Gammaproteobacteria; order Enterobacterales; family Enterobacteriaceae; genus Shigella; species Shigella sp. FJ200513. The sequence goes on from NZ_JBDYCV010000060.1 coordinate 1,101, forward strand.
GGTTGTCAGGCTCATGGCGAATGCGTCGCCCAGCTTATACAGCACGATAAGAAGCAAAATAAGCCAGGCATTATTGCGACCAAAGAAATCTCGCAGAGGTGCAACAACCGCTTGTTCCAGCGTTTTGGGCACAGGAATGGTGTCGGTTGGTTCTGGTGCAAGCAACGTCGCGATAATACAGGGGATCAACAGCGCCGCCATCAACCAGTACATGCCCTGCCAGCCCAACCATTTATCTGCCAGCCACAGGGCTAGGCCGCCGGAAACCAGCATCCCTAAACGGTAACCCAGCACGCTGATTGCCGCGCCCGCACCACGTTCTTCTGCCGGGAGCACATCGGTTTTCCACGCATCGAAGACAATATCCTGGGAGGCAGAGCAAAAAGCGATCACCACCGCCAGCGCCGCCATCCAGCGGAGTTGGGTGCCTGGTTCGAGAAAACCCATCGCCGCAATGGCGACTAATAACAGGATTTGCGTGGCGAGCAGCCAACCGCGCCGCCGCCCAAAAAATGGGGGCGTGTAGCGGTCCATCAGCGGTGACCAGAGGAATTTAAAAACGTAAGCCTGGCCTACCAGAGAGAAGAAACCAATGGTTTTGAGATCGATATTTTCGACCGTCATCCAGGCCTGTAAGGTGCCGGATGTCAGGGCGAGCGGTAGCCCGGAAGCAAAACCCAGGATCAGCAATATGGCTGAACGCGGCTGTTGAAAAATACGTAAATATTGACTGGACATGGGCGTCTACAGGCCCGGCTTGCACCGGGCCAGAGGGCAGAAATTAACGCGCGTTCTGCTTGATGAATTCGTGAATGCTGGTGTCCTGAGACATATCAGCGATGGTATCGGTCAGCACACTGTTAACCGCATCGGCGATATTTTTGTTGGAGGCCTGGAACGCACCTTCAACGTTGTAGCTGGCACGATAGTTTTTGGTCATTTTGTTGCCATTCTGCGCGGTAGCGATGATGGCGATATCCGCTTTGGTAGCGATGTTGTAGCGCACGTTGCCCTGGGACACGTCAGCATACAGTTGGCTAACGATGATTTGCAGATTAACCGGGCCATTCGGACCAACCATGTAACCACGCGCGGTCATCTGTTTTTCCAGCACTTCTTGCAGCAGGAAACGCAGAGCGCGGGAGGCGGTCAGGGTAACGATTTGATTATCGCGGGTGACTTTTGCCAGCGCCTGATCGGTACGCTGATCGGCACCATTAATGCTTACGGTGACGCCCATCAGGCTTGGATCCTGCTGTGGCAGTGTAATCGTCGGGGAAACTTCAATAGTTGTTGGCGGTTTTGCGCATCCTGCAAGCATAAACAGAGCAACTAACGGGAAGAGGATTTTTTTGAACATGTTCGGGCTCTCAGAGACTCTTAAGCGTGTTTGGTAAAAATTCCCGCCATCATAACATTGCCAACGGCGAGGGGAAGTGGGTAAGGCATGTAAATTCATCATGTTGACGAAATAATCACCCCTGGTAAAAGAAACGCTGATGCGAGGCCTGTGTTTCAATCTTTAAATCAGTAAACTTCATACGCTTGACGGAAAAACCAGGACGAAACCTAAATATTTGTTGTTAAGCTGCAATGGAAACGGTAAAAGCGGCTAGTATTTAAAGGGATGGATGACATCTCAGCGTTGTCGGAGGAGATATTTCATGATGATACGTGAGCGGATAGAAGAAAAATTAAGGGCGGCGTTCCAACCCGTATTCCTCGAAGTAGTGGATGAAAGCTATCGTCACAATGTCCCAGCCGGCTCTGAAAGCCATTTTAAAGTTGTGCTGGTCAGCGATCGTTTTACGGGTGAACGTTTTCTGAATCGTCATCGAATGATTTACAGTACTTTAGCGGAGGAACTCTCTACTACCGTTCATGCGCTGGCTCTGCATACTTACACTATTAAGGAGTGGGAAGGGTTGCAGGACACCGTCTTTGCCTCTCCTCCCTGTCGTGGAGCAGGAAGCATCGCGTAAAAACGCATTTGCAACTGTCGGCGCTTTTCCAGTATGTTGCTAAAGATTTTATGAAAAACGGCCTGCGGGCCGTTTTGTTTTGTCTGGATTTTGCGCTTTTTGCCCAGCATTCAGACGAAAATTGCCCGGGAATTGTGAAAAAATACGCGACAGCGCGCAATAACCGTTCTCGACTCATAAAAGTGATGCCGCTATAATGCCGCGTCCTATTTGAATGCTTTCGGGATGATTCTGGTAACAGGGAATGTGATTGATTATAAGAACATCCCGGTTCCGCGAAGCCAACAACCTGTGCTTGCGGGGTAAGAGTTGACCGAGCACTGTGATTTTTTGAGGTAACAAGATGCAAGTTTCAGTTGAAACCACTCAAGGCCTTGGCCGCCGTGTAACGATTACTATCGCTGCTGACAGCATCGAGACCGCTGTTAAAAGCGAGCTGGTCAACGTTGCGAAAAAAGTACGTATTGACGGCTTCCGCAAAGGCAAAGTGCCAATGAATATCGTTGCTCAGCGTTATGGCGCGTCTGTACGCCAGGACGTTCTGGGTGACCTGATGAGCCGTAACTTCATTGACGCCATCATTAAAGAAAAAATCAATCCGGCTGGCGCACCGACTTATGTTCCGGGCGAATACAAGCTGGGTGAAGACTTCACTTACTCTGTAGAGTTTGAAGTTTATCCGGAAGTTGAACTGCAGGGTCTGGAAGCGATCGAAGTTGAAAAACCGATCGTTGAAGTGACCGACGCTGACGTTGACGGCATGCTGGATACTCTGCGTAAACAGCAGGCGACCTGGAAAGAAAAAGACGGCGCTGTTGAAGCAGAAGACCGCGTAACCATCGACTTCACCGGTTCTGTAGACGGCGAAGAGTTCGAAGGCGGTAAAGCGTCTGATTTCGTACTGGCGATGGGCCAGGGTCGTATGATCCCGGGCTTTGAAGACGGTATCAAAGGCCACAAAGCTGGCGAAGAGTTCACCATCGACGTGACCTTCCCGGAAGAATACCACGCAGAAAACCTGAAAGGTAAAGCAGCGAAATTCGCTATCAACCTGAAGAAAGTTGAAGAGCGTGAACTGCCGGAACTGACTGCAGAATTCATCAAACGTTTCGGCGTTGAAGATGGTTCCGTAGAAGGTCTGCGCGCTGAAGTGCGTAAAAACATGGAGCGCGAGCTGAAGAGCGCCATCCGTAACCGCGTTAAGTCTCAGGCGATCGAAGGTCTGGTAAAAGCTAACGACATCGACGTACCGGCTGCGCTGATCGACAGCGAAATCGACGTTCTGCGTCGCCAGGCTGCACAGCGTTTCGGTGGCAACGAAAAACAAGCTCTGGAACTGCCGCGCGAACTGTTCGAAGAACAGGCTAAACGCCGCGTAGTTGTTGGCCTGCTGCTGGGCGAAGTTATCCGCACCAACGAGCTGAAAGCTGACGAAGAGCGCGTGAAAGGCCTGATCGAAGAGATGGCTTCTGCGTACGAAGATCCGAAAGAAGTTATCGAGTTCTACAGCAAAAACAAAGAACTGATGGACAACATGCGCAATGTTGCTCTGGAAGAACAGGCTGTTGAAGCTGTACTGGCGAAAGCGAAAGTGACTGAAAAAGAAACCACTTTCAACGAGCTGATGAACCAGCAGGCGTAATTTACGCAGCATAACGCGCTAAATTCGCACAAAGGCCCGTCACCGCCAGGTGGTGGGCTTTTTTTTGTCATGAATTTTGCATGGAGCCGTGCGAAAAGCCTCTTTCGGTGTTAGCGTAACAACAAAAGATTGTTATGCTTGAAATATGGTGATGCCGTACCCATAACACAGGGACTAGCTGATAATCCGTCCATAAGGTTACAATCGGTACAGCAGGTTTTTTTCAATTTTATCCAGGAGACGGAAATGTCATACAGCGGCGAACGAGATAACTTTGCACCCCATATGGCGCTGGTGCCGATGGTCATTGAACAGACCTCACGCGGTGAGCGCTCTTTTGATATCTATTCTCGTCTACTTAAGGAACGCGTCATTTTTCTGACTGGCCAGGTTGAAGACCACATGGCTAACCTGATTGTGGCGCAGATGCTGTTCCTGGAAGCGGAAAACCCAGAAAAAGATATCTATCTGTACATTAACTCCCCAGGCGGGGTGATCACTGCCGGGATGTCTATCTATGACACCATGCAGTTTATCAAGCCTGATGTCAGCACCATCTGTATGGGCCAGGCGGCCTCGATGGGCGCTTTCTTGTTGACCGCAGGGGCAAAAGGTAAACGTTTTTGCCTGCCGAATTCGCGCGTGATGATTCACCAACCGTTGGGCGGCTACCAGGGCCAGGCGACCGATATCGAAATTCATGCCCGTGAAATTCTGAAAGTTAAAGGGCGCATGAATGAACTTATGGCGCTTCATACGGGTCAATCATTAGAACAGATTGAACGTGATACCGAGCGCGATCGCTTCCTTTCCGCCCCTGAAGCGGTGGAATACGGTCTGGTCGATTCGATTCTGACCCATCGTAATTGATGCCAGAGGCGCAACTGTGCCGCTATACTTATCTAGGGCGGCACAACGCTGTAAGCGGCTTGCGCCTGAGAATGGCATTTGCGTCGTCGTGTGCGGCACAAAGAACAAAGAAGAGGTTTTGACCCATGACAGATAAACGCAAAGATGGCTCAGGCAAATTGCTGTATTGCTCTTTTTGCGGCAAAAGCCAGCATGAAGTGCGCAAGCTGATTGCCGGTCCATCCGTGTATATCTGCGACGAATGTGTTGATTTATGTAACGACATCATTCGCGAAGAGATTAAAGAAGTTGCACCGCATCGTGAACGCAGTGCGCTACCGACGCCGCATGAAATTCGCAACCACCTGGACGATTACGTTATCGGCCAGGAACAGGCGAAAAAAGTGCTGGCGGTCGCGGTATACAACCATTACAAACGTCTGCGCAACGGCGATACCAGCAATGGTGTCGAGTTGGGCAAAAGTAACATTCTGCTGATCGGTCCGACCGGTTCCGGTAAAACGCTGCTGGCTGAAACGCTGGCGCGCCTGCTGGACGTCCCGTTCACCATGGCCGACGCAACCACGCTGACCGAAGCCGGTTATGTGGGCGAAGACGTTGAAAACATCATTCAGAAGCTGTTGCAAAAGTGCGATTACGACGTACAGAAAGCGCAGCGCGGGATTGTCTACATCGATGAAATCGACAAGATTTCTCGTAAGTCAGACAACCCGTCCATTACCCGAGACGTTTCCGGTGAAGGAGTACAGCAGGCACTGTTGAAACTGATCGAAGGTACGGTAGCTGCTGTTCCACCGCAAGGTGGGCGTAAACATCCGCAGCAGGAATTCTTGCAGGTTGATACCTCTAAGATCCTGTTTATTTGTGGCGGTGCGTTTGCCGGTCTGGATAAAGTGATTTCCCACCGTGTAGAAACCGGCTCCGGCATTGGTTTTGGCGCGACGGTAAAAGCGAAGTCCGACAAAGCAAGCGAAGGCGAGCTGCTGGCGCAGGTTGAACCGGAAGATCTGATCAAGTTTGGTCTTATCCCTGAGTTCATTGGTCGTCTGCCGGTTGTAGCAACGTTGAATGAACTGAGCGAAGAAGCTCTGATTCAGATCCTCAAAGAGCCGAAAAACGCCCTGACCAAGCAGTATCAGGCGCTGTTTAATCTGGAAGGCGTGGATCTGGAATTCCGTGACGAGGCGCTGGATGCTATCGCTAAGAAAGCGATGGCGCGTAAAACCGGTGCCCGTGGCCTGCGTTCCATCGTAGAAGCCGCACTGCTCGATACCATGTACGATCTGCCGTCCATGGAAGACGTCGAAAAAGTGGTTATCGACGAGTCGGTAATTGATGGTCAAAGCAAACCGTTGCTGATTTATGGTAAGCCGGAAGCGCAACAGGCATCTGGTGAATAATTAACCATTCCCATACAATTAGTTAACCAAAAAGGGGGGATTTTATCTCCCCTTTAATTTTTCCTCTATTCTCGGCGTTGAATGTGGGGGAAACATCCCCATATACTGACGTACATGTTAATAGATGGCGTGAAGCACAGTCGTGTCATCTGATTACCTGGCGGAAATTAAACTAAGAGAGAGCTCTATGAATCCTGAGCGTTCTGAACGCATTGAAATCCCCGTATTGCCGCTGCGCGATGTGGTGGTTTATCCGCACATGGTCATCCCCTTATTTGTCGGGCGGGAAAAATCTATCCGTTGTCTGGAAGCGGCGATGGACCATGATAAAAAAATTATGCTGGTCGCGCAGAAAGAAGCTTCAACGGATGAGCCGGGTGTAAACGATCTTTTCACCGTCGGGACCGTGGCCTCTATATTGCAGATGCTGAAACTGCCTGACGGCACCGTCAAAGTGCTGGTCGAGGGGTTACAGCGCGCGCGTATTTCTGCGCTCTCTGACAATGGCGAACACTTTTCTGCGAAGGCGGAGTATCTGGAGTCGCCGACCATTGATGAGCGGGAACAGGAAGTGCTGGTGCGTACTGCAATCAGCCAGTTCGAAGGCTACATCAAGCTGAACAAAAAAATCCCACCAGAAGTGCTGACGTCGCTGAATAGCATCGACGATCCGGCGCGTCTGGCGGATACCATTGCTGCACATATGCCGCTGAAACTGGCTGACAAACAGTCCGTTCTGGAGATGTCCGACGTTAACGAACGTCTGGAATATCTGATGGCAATGATGGAATCGGAAATCGATCTGCTGCAGGTTGAGAAACGCATTCGCAACCGCGTTAAAAAGCAGATGGAGAAATCCCAGCGTGAGTACTATCTGAACGAGCAAATGAAAGCTATTCAGAAAGAACTCGGTGAAATGGACGACGTGCCGGACGAAAACGAAGCCCTGAAGCGCAAAATCGACGCGGCGAAGATGCCGAAAGAGGCAAAAGAGAAAGCGGAAGCAGAGTTGCAGAAGCTGAAAATGATGTCTCCGATGTCGGCAGAAGCGACCGTAGTGCGTGGTTATATCGACTGGATGGTACAGGTACCGTGGAATGCGCGCAGCAAGGTCAAAAAAGACCTGCGTCAGGCGCAGGAAATCCTTGATACCGACCATTATGGTCTGGAGCGCGTGAAAGATCGCATCCTTGAGTACCTTGCGGTTCAAAGCCGTGTCAACAAAATCAAGGGACCGATCCTCTGCCTGGTAGGGCCGCCGGGGGTAGGTAAAACCTCTCTTGGTCAGTCCATTGCCAAAGCCACCGGGCGTAAATATGTCCGTATGGCGCTGGGCGGCGTGCGTGATGAAGCGGAAATCCGTGGTCACCGCCGTACTTACATCGGTTCTATGCCGGGTAAACTGATCCAGAAAATGGCGAAAGTGGGCGTGAAAAATCCGCTGTTCCTGCTCGATGAGATCGACAAAATGTCTTCTGACATGCGAGGCGATCCGGCCTCTGCACTGCTTGAAGTGCTGGATCCAGAGCAGAACGTAGCGTTCAGCGACCACTACCTGGAAGTGGATTACGATCTCAGCGACGTGATGTTTGTCGCGACGTCGAACTCCATGAACATTCCGGCACCGCTGCTGGATCGTATGGAAGTGATTCGCCTCTCCGGTTATACCGAAGATGAAAAACTGAACATCGCCAAACGTCACCTGCTGCCGAAGCAGATTGAACGTAATGCACTGAAAAAAGGTGAGCTGACCGTCGACGATAGCGCCATTATCGGCATTATTCGTTACTACACCCGTGAGGCGGGCGTGCGTGGTCTGGAGCGTGAAATCTCCAAACTGTGCCGCAAAGCGGTTAAGCAGTTACTGCTCGATAAGTCATTAAAACATATCGAAATTAACGGCGATAACCTGCATGACTACCTCGGTGTTCAGCGTTTCGACTATGGTCGCGCTGATAACGAAAACCGTGTCGGTCAGGTAATCGGTCTGGCGTGGACGGAAGTGGGCGGTGACTTGCTGACCATTGAAACCGCATGTGTTCCGGGTAAAGGCAAACTGACCTATACCGGTTCGCTCGGCGAAGTGATGCAGGAGTCTATTCAGGCGGCGTTAACGGTGGTTCGTGCGCGTGCGGAAAAACTGGGGATCAACCCTGATTTTTACGAAAAACGTGACATCCACGTCCACGTACCGGAAGGTGCGACGCCGAAAGATGGTCCGAGTGCCGGTATTGCTATGTGCACCGCGCTGGTTTCTTGCCTGACCGGTAACCCGGTTCGTGCCGATGTGGCAATGACCGGTGAGATCACTCTGCGTGGTCAGGTACTGCCGATCGGTGGTTTGAAAGAAAAACTCCTGGCAGCGCATCGCGGCGGGATTAAAACAGTGCTAATTCCGTTCGAAAATAAACGCGATCTGGAAGAGATTCCTGACAACGTAATTGCCGATCTGGACATTCATCCTGTGAAGCGCATTGAGGAAGTTCTGACTCTGGCGCTGCAAAATGAACCGTCTGGCATGCAGGTTGTGACTGCAAAATAGTGACCTCGCGCAAAATGCACTAATAAAAACAGGGCTGGCAGGCTAATTCGGGCTTGCCAGCCTTTTTTTGTCTCGCTAAGTTAGATAGCGGATCGGGCTTGCCCTTATTAAGGGGTGTTGTAAGGGGATGGCTGGCCTGATATAACTGCTGCGCGTTCGTACCTTGAAGGATTCAAGTGCGATATAAATTATAAAGAGGAAGAGAAGAGTGAATAAATCTCAATTGATCGACAAGATTGCTGCAGGGGCTGATATCTCTAAAGCTGCGGCTGGCCGTGCGTTAGATGCTATTATTGCTTCCGTAACTGAATCTCTGAAAGAAGGGGATGATGTAGCACTGGTAGGTTTTGGTACTTTTGCCGTTAAAGAGCGTGCTGCCCGTACTGGCCGCAACCCGCAGACCGGTAAAGAGATCACCATCGCTGCCGCTAAAGTACCGAGCTTCCGTGCAGGTAAAGCACTGAAAGACGCGGTAAACTAAGCGTTGTCCCCAGTGGGGATGTGACGAAGTTCAAGGGCGCATCTACTGATGTGCCTTTTTTATTTGTATTCGGTGACTTTCTGTGTCTTGTGGGCTGACAATTGCCCCCGTTTCTTGTCACAATAGGCCTTTGCGCGCATCGATACGTTGCGTGAGGTACACAGTCATCTACAGCGGAGTGTTGTTACACCATGATGGACAGCTTACGCACGGCTGCAAACAGTCTCGTGCTCAAGATTATTTTCGGTATCATTATCGTGTCGTTCATATTGACCGGCGTGAGTGGTTACCTGATTGGCGGAGGCAATAACTACGCCGCAAAAGTGAATGACCAGGAAATCAGCCGTGGGCAGTTCGAGAACGCCTTTAACAGCGAGCGTAATCGTATGCAGCAACAGCTGGGCGATCAATACTCCGAGCTGGCAGCGAACGAAGGCTATATGAAAACCCTGCGTCAACAGGTGCTGAATCGTCTGATCGACGAGGCGCTGTTGGGTCAGTACGCTCGTGAGCTGAAACTGGGTATCAGTGATGAGCAGGTTAAACAGGCGATTTTCGCGACCCCAGCCTTCCAGGTTGACGGCAAATTTGATAACAGCCGCTATAACGGTATCCTCAACCAGATGGGGATGACCGCCGATCAGTACGCCCAGGCGCTGCGTAACCAGCTCACTACCCAACAGCTGATTAACGGCGTTGCCGGTACCGATTTTATGCTGAAAGGTGAAACCGACGAGCTGGCGGCACTGGTCGCGCAACAACGCGTGGTGCGTGAGGCGACTATCGATGTTAACGCGCTGGCGGCGAAGCAGCCTGTGACCGAACAGGAGATTGCCAGCTACTACGAACAAAACAAAAACAATTTCATGACGCCGGAACAATTCCGCGTGAGTTACATCAAGCTGGTTGCCGCAACGATGCAGCAACCGGTTAGCGATGCGGATATCCAGAGCTACTACGATCAGCATCAGGATCAATTCACCCAGCCGCAGCGTACCCGCTACAGCATCATCCAGACCAAAACTGAAGATGAAGCGAAAGCGGTACTTGATGAGCTGAATAAAGGCGGTGATTTTGCTGCATTAGCCAAAGAAAAATCTGCCGATATTATCTCTGCCCGTAACGGCGGCGATATGGGTTGGTTAGAAGATGCCACTATCCCCGACGAACTGAAAAATGCTGGTCTGAAAGAAAAAGGCCAACTGTCTGGTGTCATCAAATCTTCGGTCGGTTTCCTGATTGTACGTCTGGACGACATTCAGCCAGCGAAAGTGAAATCGTTAGACGAAGTACGTGACGACATTGCGGCGAAAGTGAAACACGAAAAAGCCCTCGATGCGTACTATGCGCTGCAGCAGAAAGTGAGCGATGCGGCAAGCAACGACACCGAGTCTCTGGCCGGTGCAGAGCAAGCTGCCGGCGTTAAAGCCACTCAGACGGGTTGGTTCAGCAAAGATAACCTGCCGGAAGAGTTGAACTTCAAGCCGGTTGCCGACGCTATCTTTAACGGCGGTCTGGTAGGTGAAAACGGCGCGTCGGGCATCAACTCTGACATCATCACCGTAGACGGCGACCGCGCATTCGTGCTGCGCGTCAGCGAGCACAAACCGGAAGCGGTGAAACCGTTGGCAGATGTTCAGGAACAAGTTAAGGCACTGGTTCAGCACAACAAAGCTGAACAACAGGCGAAAGTGGATGCTGAGAAACTGCTGGTTGATTTGAAAGCCGGCAAAGGTGCGGAAGCTATGCAGGCTGCCGGTCTGAAATTTGGCGAGCCGAAAACCTTAAGCCGTTCCGGTCGTGACCCGATTAGCCAGGCGGCGTTTGCACTGCCACTGCCAGCGAAAGACAAACCGAGCTACGGTATGGCGACCGATATGCAAGGTAATGTGGTTCTGCTGGCGCTGGATGAAGTGAAACAAGGTTCAATGCCGGAAGATCAGAAAAAAGCGATGGTGCAGGGTATCACCCAGAACAACGCACAAATCGTCTTTGAAGCTCTGATGAGTAACCTGCGTAAAGAGGCGAAAATCAAAATTGGCGATGCGCTGGAACAGCAATAATCCTGAAGCCGCCTCGCAAAAAAATGCGTTGCAGCTGTAACAAGAAAAGGTCGCTTTCGCGGCCTTTTCCATTTCTGAACATTGCCATTTGTTTACTGTTTTCACTCCCGTTAAGGTGATTCCACTGTTAACAAACAAGGAGAAAACAGTATGAAACACGGAATTAAAGCACTGCTCATTACACTGTCCCTGGCCTGTGCCGGAATGTCTCATAGCGCGCTGGCGGCAGCTTCTGTGGCGAAACCGACGGCGGTAGAAACCAAAGCGGAAGCTCCTGCAGCACAAAGTAAAGCAGCAGTACCGGCGAAAGCCAGTGACGAAGAAGGCACCCGGGTCAGCATTAATAATGCCAGCGCGGAAGAGCTAGCCCGCGCGATGAATGGCGTTGGCCTGAAGAAAGCGCAGGCGATTGTCAGTTATCGCGAAGAGTACGGTCCGTTTAAAACGGTGGAGGATCTAAAGCAGGTGCCGGGGATGGGCAATTCGCTGGTGGAACGTAATCTGGCGGTATTAACCCTGTAATTAATTTGCATAGTGGCAATTTTTTGCCAGACTGAAGAGGTCATACCAGTTATGACCTCTGTACTTATAACAACAACGTAAGGTTATTGCGCTATGCAAACACAAATCAAAGTTCGTGGATATCATCTCGACGTTTACCAGCACGTCAACAACGCCCGCTACCTTGAATTTCTCGAAGAAGCCCGCTGGGATGGGGTGGAAAATAGCGACAGTTTTCAGTGGATGACGGCCCATAACATCGCCTTCGTCGTGGTCAATATCAATATTAACTATCGTCGTCCAGCGGTATTAAGCGACCTGTTAACTATTACCAGTCAGTTGCAGCAATTAAACGGTAAAAGCGGCATCTTAAACCAGGTCATTACACTGGAGCCGGAAGGGCAGGAGGTAGCGGATGCGCTTATTACGTTTGTTTGTATTGATCTTAAAACGCAGAAAGCATTAGCTCTGGAAGGGGAATTGCGCGAAAAGCTGGAGCAGATGGTTAAGTAAACGTTTTGTGGTGCCGGATGCTCAAGCCGCATCCGGCGACACCCGGAATAATTACCTCAACCCGGTTTTCTGCTTCATCGCTGCCATCACCGTCGGTTTATCGGCCAGATAATGATTCAAACCGTTGGCGCGTAAATTACATGCCGCACAATGACCGCAACCGTCGCCTTTAATGCCGTTATAGCAGGTCAACGTTTCGTTACGGACTAAATCCAGTTTGCCGTAATAATCTGCCAGCGCCCAGGTTTCCGCTTTATCAATCCACATCAGCGGCGTTTCAAAACGAATATCTTTCGCCATGCCCAAACTGACGGCATGGTTTAGTGCTTTCACAAACTCATCGCGGCAATCCGGGTAGCCGGAGAAATCCGTTTCACAGACGCCGGTAATTACGGCTTCTGCTTTTACCTGATACGCATATATTGCCGCCAGCGTCAGGAACAAAATATTACGCCCTGGGACAAACGTATTCGGGATGCCATCGGCTTCAGGTTCATAATCAGGCACCGGAATGCTGTCACGTGTCAGGCTGCTGACCGCCAGCTCGTTGAGCAGCGTTACATCAAGAACCTTATGCGCGCGTGCTCCCAGTTTCAGCGCCAGTTCGCGTGCCACGTCGATTTCTGCGCGATGTCGCTGACCGTAATCGAACGTCACGCAATGGACTTCATCATATTGTTGTAATGCCTGCACCAGACAGGTGGTGGAATCCTGGCCTCCACTGAACACAACGACAGCACGTTTCATAGATAATCCTGCTTGAACAATAAAAGCGTTATGGTAACGCCTGCGATTAACCCGGACCAGCTATTCATTGCGACGGCGCGGGAAGCCAGGCTTCGGTAAATTCAAACCAGCCGCGCGGTGTCAGTCGCACACCGTTCACGCCGGGAGGGGCACTAATGCGATAGTGATAGTTGAACAGCGGCGTCAGCGTCGCGTCTGCCATTAACTGGCTAAAAACCGCTTTCAGGGCATTAAATCGGTTTTCCTCATCAGGCATTACTTGCACCGCGTCCAGCGTCGATTGCAGATGTGCATATGCTGGAGCGTCGAAAACATGTGGCCATAGTGGATCGCAACGTAGCCATTGCTCCAGAGTATATTCCGGTGCTTCGCCAATTAATCTGTCGCCCATCATGAGGTCTGCGTGTGCCAGTAGGGTCGTGTCGTCCCAGTTTTTTGCGTTATGAAAAATAATTGTGAGTTCACAGCCTTCCGCTGCCAGTGTCGCCTGTAGGCGTTCTGCCATGGTATGAAGTTCTATCGGTAGGTGATAAACCAGCGTCAAGGTTTTCGGTAGTTTGACTTCATCCGGTACTTGCCAGTGCGGAATAGTCCAGCCTGGCAGTAATGCATGACTGGCGGTGATCAGGTTTTCTCCGACTTCTAACGTTTGTAATAAACCGGATTGATGAATAATGGAGATCACTTTTCGCGCCTGCCAGAGGGAGAGTCGGGGACTTTTGCGCAACGTTAAATAGCAAAAACCTAAACTGATGCCACTACTGACTTGGCTGACCCGTTGCAGCTCCTCCGGTTTGCCGATGGTGATTTGCACGGGATGCCGACAACTGGTTCCCAAATCTTTTTCGAAAAGCGGCGGAGTTATCCAGTACTCAACCGCTTTAAGCAGCGGATGACGCAAATGGTAATAATCATGGCTCTCCAGGCGCACCAGCTCCGCTGTGAATTGTGTTAAGCGAAAAGGACCAGTGCCGATCAGTGGGAATTGCGGATGCGCCAGATGGCTGCAATAGCTCGCCAGCCGGTGCGCAAGCCAGTAATCGGGGCGATGTAAAAAGAAGGTCAGACACTGCGGATGGGTGACTTCAATACGCTTCACGCTAATAAATAATTGATCCAGTGCTGGCAGTTGTAACAGCATCAATAATCGCTGGTGTAAGTGTGAGGCTTTTACTGCATCGCCGTTATGCCAGTGTAGGGTTGAACGAAGATAAAAGTCCCAGCGTAACCTGTCAGTAGAGGTTTCCCAGTGATGCGCTAAATCGCCAATCGGGCGCTGAGTATTATTATCGAAGCGGGTCAGGCCGGAAAATATCTGCCCGGCGAGATGCTGCTCGGCACGGCCGGGCAAAAAGCCTGGTTGTAGCGGTTCGAGCGGGCGATAGTAGGGAATACGCAACGTGGGTGTATCGTTTTGCCATTGTCCGCCCATAAATGGCTGTAACAGAGTGCGCAGCTCACCTGGGGCCAGTTGCGCCAGCTCCAGCACATCTTGCTGCTTTCCGGTTTCCAGTGCCTGTTCCATCATCGCATTGCGTAGCGATTCCGGCGTGACCAGAAAGCGTAATTGTCCGCGCTTTCCGCGTCCTGACTGCGCCTGCCACTCCAGCCATCCCGCCTCCTGTGCCTGACGCAACAGCGTACGAACATGGCGTTCGCTGCAAAAACAGCGTTCGGCCAGTTCGCTGACGGTGACGGTTTGCGGCTGAAGGTTGCCACAGACGTTGATACTGGTTAAGACGGTTGAGCAATCGCATATAAACCCGGAACAATATTATTTAACTATTCACTATTACTTCCGTATATATCAGGTGATACTCAATCACCATTAACCGTGTCACAGAGTGGAGAAAGAAATGGCTCGTCTGGTAGCATTTGATATGGATGGCACTTTATTGATGCCTGACCATCATTTAGGTGAGAAAACCCTCTCTACTTTGGCGCGACTGCGTGAACGCGACATTACCCTCACTTTTGCCACGGGGCGTCATGCGCTGGAGATGCAGCATATTCTCGGGGCGCTATCGCTGGATGCATATTTGATTACCGGCAACGGAACGCGCGTGCATTCTCTGGAAGGTGAACTTTTACATCGTGATGATTTACCTGCGGATGTCGCGGAGCTGGTGCTGTATCAGCAATGGGATACCCGAGCCAGCATGCATATCTTCAATGACGACGGTTGGTTTACCGGGAAAGAGAGCCCTGCGTTGTTGCAGGTATTTGTCTATAGCGGTTTTCGTTATCAGATAATCGATGTCAAAAAAATGCCACTCGGCAGCGTCACCAAGATCTGCTTCTGTGGCGATCACGACGATCTTACACGCTTGCAGATCCAGCTATACGAAGCATTAGGCGAGCGTGCACATTTGTGTTTTTCCGCCACGGATTGCCTCGAAGTGCTGCCGGTGGGCTGCAATAAAGGCGCTGCATTGACGGTGCGGACCCAACATTTAGGTTTATCGTTGCGCGATTGCATGGCCTTTGGTGATGCGATGAACGATCGCGAAATGTTAGGCAGCGTCGGTAGCGGGTTTATTATGGGCAATGCGATGCCGCAACTGCGCGCGGAGCTCCCGCATTTACCGGTGATTGGACATTGCCGAAATCAGGCTGTCTCTCACTATTTGACGCACTGGCTGGACTATCCACATCTACCTTATTCCCCCGAATAACGAGATCCCTTCCAGCACCGGGCAATTGCCCGGTTTTTTTTTGCGTTGAATTTGTCATTTTGTGCCGTGGTGTTTAAACCGCACAGAATAAATTGTCGCGATTTCACCTTTAAAATAGAATTAAAAGAGAAAAAAATTCTCCGTGGAAGGGCTATGTTAGATAAAATTGACCGTAAGCTGCTGGCCTTACTGCAGCAGGATTGCACCCTCTCTTTGCAGGCACTGGCTGAAGCCGTTAATCTGACAACCACCCCCTGCTGGAAGCGCCTGAAACGGCTGGAGGACGACGGTATCCTTATCGGCAAAGTCGCCCTGCTGGATCCGGAAAAAATAGGCCTCGGCCTGACCGCCTTTGTGCTGATAAAAACGCAACATCACAGCAGCGAATGGTATTGCCGCTTTGTCACGGTGGTTACCGAAATGCCAGAAGTGCTGGGGGTCTGGCGCATGGCTGGTGAATACGATTATCTGATGCGCGTCCAGGTTGCCGACATGAAACGCTACGACGAGTTTTATAAGCGTCTGGTAAACAGCGTGCCGGGGCTGTCGGACGTCACTTCCAGCTTCGCGATGGAACAGATTAAATACACCACTTCTTTACCCATCGAATAAATATCCAGAATCAGGTCAGGACACAACGCGTGCGATTATTTGCTCAATTAAGCTGGTATTTCCGTCGGGAATGGCGTCGCTATCTTGGGGCTGTCGCCTTGCTTGTCATTATCGCGATGCTGCAACTGGTTCCGCCAAAAGTGGTTGGTATTGTTGTCGATGGCGTGACAGAACAACACTTTACTACCGGGCTGAGCCTGATGTGGATCGCCACCATGGTGCTGATTGCCGTTGTGGTTTATCTCCTGCGTTATGTCTGGCGCGTATTGCTGTTTGGCGCGTCTTACCAACTGGCTGTTGAACTGCGTGAAGATTATTACCGTCAGCTAAGCCGGCAGCACCCGGAGTTTTACCTGCGTCATCGCACGGGTGATCTCATGGCTCGTGCGACCAATGACGTCGATCGCGTCGTGTTTGCCGCCGGAGAAGGGGTGCTGACGCTGGTGGATTCACTGGTAATGGGCTGCGCTGTGTTGATTATGATGTCTACGCAAATTAGCTGGCAGTTGACCTTATTTGCCCTGTTACCGATGCCAGTGATGGCGATCATGATTAAGCGCAACGGCGATGCCTTGCATGAACGCTTTAAGCTGGCACAGGCGGCGTTTTCCAGTCTTAATGACCGCACCCAGGAAAGCCTCACCAGTATCCGCATGATCAAAGCCTTTGGTCTGGAAGATCGCCAGTCGGCGTTATTTGCCGCGGATGCCGAAGATACCGGCAAAAAAAACATGCGGGTGGCGCGTATTGATGCTCGCTTCGACCCGACCATCTATATCGCGATTGGTATGGCGAACTTGCTGGCGATTGGCGGCGGTAGTTGGATGGTGGTGCAGGGCAGTTTAACGCTGGGCCAGCTCACCAGTTTTATGATGTATTTAGGTCTGATGATTTGGCCAATGCTGGCGCTGGCATGGATGTTTAACATTGTGGAACGTGGTAGTGCTGCATACAGCCGTATTCGCGCCATGCTGGCGGAAGCGCCGGTGGTGAACGATGGTAGCGAACCCGTGCCGGAAGGGCGTGGCGAACTGGATGTAAATATTCACCAGTTCACGTATCCGCAGACTGACCATCCTGCGCTGGAAAACGTCAATTTCGCCCTGAAACCCGGTCAGATGCTGGGTATTTGCGGGCCGACTGGTTCCGGCAAAAGTACCCTGTTGTCGCTCATTCAGCGTCATTTCGACGTCAGCGAGGGGGATATTCGCTTTCATGATATTCCTCTGACGAAGTTACAACTCGATAGCTGGCGTAGCCGCCTGGCGGTGGTCAGCCAGACGCCATTCCTTTTTTCTGACACCGTGGCGAATAACATCGCGCTGGGTTGCCCGAATGCCACCCAGCAAGAGATTGAGCATGTCGCGCGGTTAGCCAGCGTACATGACGATATTTTGCGTCTACCGCAAGGTTACGATACAGAAGTGGGCGAGCGCGGCGTGATGCTTTCCGGTGGGCAAAAACAGCGTATCTCCATTGCTCGAGCGTTATTAGTCAACGCGGAAATCCTCATCCTTGATGATGCGCTTTCGGCGGTGGACGGACGCACAGAGCACCAGATCCTGCATAACCTGCGTCAGTGGGGACAGGGAAGAACGGTAATCATCAGTGCCCATCGCCTTTCGGCACTGACGGAAGCCAGTGAAATTATTGTGATGCAGCACGGACATATCGCCCAGCGTGGCAATCATGATGAGCTGGCGCAACAAAGCGGTTGGTATCGCGATATGTATCGCTATCAACAACTGGAGGCGGCGCTCGACGACGTTCCGGAAATTCGCGAGGAGGCCGTCGATGCGTAGTTTTAGCCAACTGTGGCCGACTCTCAAGCGCCTGTTAGCGTATGGTTCGCCGTGGCGTAAACCGCTGGGGATTGCGGTCCTGATGATGTGGGTTGCGGCGGCGGCAGAAGTCAGTGGGCCGCTGCTTATCAGCTATTTTATCGACAATATGGTAGCGAAAAATAACCTGCCGTTGAAAGTGGTTGCAGGGCTGGCTGCGGCGTATGTTGGGCTACAACTGTTTGCCGCCGGGCTACATTACGCGCAGTCGCTGCTGTTTAATCGGGCGGCAGTAGGCGCAGTGCAACAGTTGCGTACCGACGTGATGGATGCTGCGTTACGCCAGCCATTAAGCGAGTTTGATACCCAACCCGTCGGGCAGGTGATTTCCCGCGTCACTAATGACACTGAAGTGATCCGCGATCTCTACGTTACCGTAGTGGCAACTGTCCTGCGCAGTGCCGCACTGGTGGGCGCGATGCTGGTGGCGATGTTCAGCCTCGACTGGCGAATGGCGCTGGTGGCGATAATGATTTTCCCGGTGGTGCTGGTGGTAATGGTGATATACCAGCGTTACAGCACGCCGATTGTCCGCCGTGTGCGCGCCTATCTGGCGGATATCAACGACGGCTTTAACGAAATCATCAATGGCATGAGCGTTATCCAGCAGTTTCGTCAGCAGGCGCGATTTGGCGAACGTATGGGGGAGGCCAGTCGTTCACACTATATGGCTAGGATGCAAACCCTGCGCCTCGACGGTTTTCTGCTGCGTCCGCTGCTGAGTCTGTTTTCATCGCTCATTCTTTGTGGCTTATTGATGCTGTTTGGCTTCTCCGCCAGCGGCACCATTGAAGTGGGCGTGTTGTATGCGTTTATCAGCTATCTTGGGCGACTTAACGAACCCTTAATCGAACTGACCACGCAACAGGCGATGCTGCAACAGGCTGTTGTTGCTGGTGAGCGCGTGTTTGAACTGATGGACGGACCGCGCCAGCAATATGGCAATGATGATTACCCGTTACAGAGTGGCACCATCGAAGTCGATAACGTGTCATTTGCTTATCGCGATGACAATCTGGTGCTAAAGAACATTAATCTCTCTGTGCCTTCGCGTAACTTTGTGGCGCTGGTCGGGCATACCGGCAGTGGTAAAAGTACCCTCGCCAGTTTATTGATGGGCTATTACCCGCTAACGGAAGGTGAGATTCACCTTGATGGTCGTCCATTAAGTTCGCTAAGTCATAGCGCGCTGCGCCAGGGCGTGGCAATGGTGCAGCAAGATCCGGTGGTGCTGGCGGATACCTTCCTCGCTAATGTGACGCTGGGGCGGGATATCTCCGAAGAACGCGTCTGGCAGGCGCTGGAAACCGTGCAACTGGCGGAGCTGGCGCGCAGCATGAGTGATTGTATTTATACGCCGCTGGGCGAGCAGGGAAATAATCTCTCAGTCGGGCAAAAGCAACTGCTGGCACTGGCGCGCGTGCTGGTGGAGACGCCGCAAATCCTGATCCTTGATGAGGCAACCGCCAGCATTGACTCCGGTACTGAACAGGCGATTCAACATGCTCTGGCGGCGGTGCGTGAACATACCACGCTGGTGGTGATTGCTCACCGCTTATCAACTATTATTGATGCCGACACCATTCTGGTGCTTCATCGTGGGCAAGCCGTGGAGCAGGGCACTCACCAGCAACTGCTGGCGGCCCAGGGACGCTACTGGCAGATGTATCAACTGCAACTTGCGGGCGAAGAGCTGGCAGCCAGCGTGCGTGAAGAGGAATCATTGAGCGCCTGAATAGCGCAATATTTCATCGTTGGTGCAAAAATGTAACGCACTGTGCACTGTCATAGTGCGTTTTCATTTTCAATCTTCTTAACTTCCTGCTCTCTTTCTCGTTTTTCATTTCTGGCACACCGCTTGCAATACCTTCTTCGTGTAGCAGAACCATTACCGAATTCTGACCGGAGGGGATCTATGAAGCTGGTGACCGTGATAATCAAACCATTCAAGCTGGAAGACGTTCGTGAAGCGTTATCTTCCATTGGTATTCAGGGCCTGACCGTCACCGAAGTGAAAGGTTTCGGGCGTCAGAAAGGGCATGCCGAGCTGTACCGGGGGGCGGAATACAGCGTCAACTTCCTGCCAAAAGTAAAAATTGATGTGGCGATTGCTGATGACCAACTCGATGAAGTGATCGATATCGTCAGTAAGGCGGCTTACACCGGAAAAATTGGCGACGGCAAAATCTTCGTCGCTGAATTGCAACGCGTCATTCGTATTCGTACCGGCGAAGCCGACGAAGCGGCGCTGTAATCTCTGGCACACAGCAACAGGAACGAAAAATGAAGATAGCGACGATAAAAACTGGGCTTGCTTCACTGGCGATGCTGCCGGGACTGGTAATGGCTGCACCTGCGGTGGCCGATAAAGCCGACAATGCGTTTATGATGATTTGTACTGCGCTGGTGCTGTTTATGACTATTCCGGGGATTGCCCTGTTTTACGGTGGGTTGATTCGCGGCAAAAACGTGCTGTCGATGCTGACGCAGGTGACGGTGACGTTTGCACTGGTCTGTATTCTCTGGGTGGTTTACGGTTATTCGCTGGCGTTTGGTGAGGGCAACAACTTCTTCGGCAACATTAACTGGTTGATGCTAAAAAACATCGAACTGACGGCGGTGATGGGCAGCATTTATCAGTATATCCACGTAGCGTTTCAGGGATCGTTTGCCTGCATTACCGTAGGCTTGATAGTTGGGGCGCTGGCGGAACGAATCCGCTTCTCAGCTGTGTTGATTTTCGTGGTGGTATGGCTGACGCTCTCTTACATTCCGATTGCGCATATGGTGTGGGGCGGTGGTTTGCTGGCTTCTCACGGTGCGCTGGATTTCGCGGGTGGCACGGTGGTGCACATTAACGCAGCAATCGCCGGTCTGGTGGGCGCGTATCTGATAGGCAAACGCGTAGGCTTCGGTAAAGAGGCGTTTAAACCGCACAACCTGCCGATGGTCTTCACCGGGACTGCCATTCTCTATATCGGTTGGTTTGGCTTTAACGCCGGGTCAGTGGGCACGGCGAATGAAATCGCGGCACTGGCATTTGTGAATACTGTGGTCGCAACGGCGGCGGCAATTCTTGGCTGGATCTTCGGTGAATGGGCGCTGCGTGGTAAGCCTTCTCTGCTGGGAGCGTGTTCTGGCGCGATTGCCGGTCTGGTCGGCGTGACGCCAGCGTGCGGCTACATTGGGGTTGGCGGCGCGTTGATTATCGGCGTGGTAGCTGGTCTGGCGGGTTTGTGGGGCGTTACCATGCTCAAACGCTTGCTGCGGGTGGATGATCCCTGCGATGTCTTCGGTGTGCACGGCGTTTGTGGCATTGTCGGCTGTATCATGACCGGGATTTTTGCCGCCAGTTCTCTGGGCGGCGTGGGCTTCGCTGAAGGTGTGACGATGGGCCATCAGTTGCTGGTACAGTTGGAAAGCATCGCCATTACGATCGTCTGGTCCGGTGTGGTGGCATTTATTGGCTACAAACTGGCGGATCTGACGGTTGGCCTACGTGTGCCGGAAGAACAAGAGCGAGAAGGGCTGGACGTCAACAGCCACGGCGAGAATGCCTATAACGCGTAACAAGCACTGCAAAAAATAGCCGGACGGTTTTCACCTCCGGCTATTTTTTTAATTGTGATTACGCATTACCCCTTCCTGAACGGTCGAGGCAACCAGCACGCCGTCTTGGGTATAAAACTCACCGCGCACAAAGCCGCGTGCGCTGGACGCCGAGGTGCTCTCCACGCTATACAGCAGCCATTCATTCAAATTAAACGGGCGATGGAACCACATGGAATGGTCAATGGTGGCAATCTGAATCCCCGGTTCGAGAAAACCGATGCAGTGCGGCTGTAGAGCTACCGGCAGGAAGTTAAGATCAGAAGCGTAACCGAGCAGATACTGATGAACGCGCAGGTCATCCGGCACGCTACCATTTGCGCGGATCCACACCTGACGATGTGGTTCTGCGACGTGACCTTTCAGTGGGTTATGAAACTCCACCGGACGGACTTCCAGCGGACGATCGCAGATGAATTTATCTTTAAGCACTGGCGGCAGCAGGTGCGCCAGCGATTGGGCGATTTGCGTTTCCGAAGGCAGGCCATCAGGCGCTGGCGCGGACGGCATTGTTTTTTGATGTTCGAAACCCGCTTCTGGTGCCTGGAAAGAGGCCGTCATATAAAAAATCGGTTTGCCGTTTTGAATAGCAGCAACCCGGCGGGCGCTGAAGCTGTTACCGTCACGCAGCGTTTCGACATCATAAATAATCGGTTTCTTACTATCGCCTGGGCGAAGAAAGTAGCTGTGAAACGAATGTACCAGCCGCTCTTCCGGGACGGTCTCTTTTGCAGCATACAAGGCCTGACCCACGACCTGGCCGCCAAACACCTGGCGTAAACCTAAATCTTCACTCTGGCCGCGAAAGAGTCCTTCCTCAATTTTTTCCAGATTTAACAATGTCAGTAAATTTTTTAGCGCCTGACTCATATAACTCTCCAGTAACAAAGCTGCCGCAGCAAGCCAAAGTGAGTTGAGTATAACGCAAATTTGCCACTGGTCCGATGGGTGAAATAGTCTGAATTACGGGCTAATTACAGGCAGAAATGCGTGATGTGTGCCACACTTGTTGACGTTACTATTTTGTTAACCACTCTTCCGGCGAGGAAAGTTAGCCCGCTGGTGCATTGATAATAAGGAGAAATGAATGAAACTCGTGCACATGGCCAGTGGTTTAGCGGTTGCGATTGCGTTGGCGGCTTGCGCAGATAAAAGCGCGGATATTCAGACGCCAGCCCCGGCTGCAAATACGTCTATTTCAGCAACACAACAACCTGCTATCCAGCAACCGAATGTCTCCGGTACTGTCTGGATCCGTCAGAAAGTCGCACTGCCGCCTGATGCTGTGCTGACCGTGACACTTTCTGACGCGTCGTTAGCCGATGCACCGTCAAAAGTGCTGGCGCAGAAAGCGGTGCGTACTGAAGGTAAACAGTCACCATTCAGCTTTGTTCTGCCATTTAACCCGGCAGATGTTCAGCCGAACGCGCGTATTCTGTTGAGTGCGGCGATTACCGTGAATGACAAACTGGTATTTATCACCGATACCGTTCAGCCGGTGATCAACCAGGGCGGAACTAAAGCCGACCTGACATTGGTGCCGGTACAGCAAACCGCCGTGCCGGTTCAGGCCAGCGGTGGCGCAACGACTACCGTACCTTCGACTTCACCAACTCAGGTGAATCCGTCTTCGGCAGTTCCCGCTCCTACGCAATATTAAGCGACGTTAACCCTCTCCGCCCGGAGTAATGCCGATCAGTTAAGGATCAGTTGACCGATCCAGTGGCTGTGTAAGAATCCGGAAACGCTCACTTGTTTCCGG
>NZ_JBDYCV010000061.1:0-24312 GCF_040495915.1 Shigella sp. FJ200513
GTGAAACGCCGTAGCGCCGATGGTAGTGTGGGGTCTCCCCATGCGAGAGTAGGGAACTGCCAGGCATCAAATTAAGCGAAAGGCTATCCGTCAGGATGGCCTTTTTGCGTTGGTGAAAAAAATGCCGGGTGCGACGCTGGCGCGTCTTCTCCAGCTTGGGCAGGCACGGCAGAGGCGGCTTATTCCCCCACATACGCCAGATTCAGCAACGGATACGGTTTCCCCAAATCGTCCACCTCAGAGCGTCCCGTAACCTTAAAACCCACCTTCTTATAGAACCCAACCGCCTGCTCATTTTGCTCATTAACGTTGGTTGTCAGTTCCGGTGCCATCGAGAGCGCATGCTCCACCAGCATCCGACCCACGCCGCAGCCGCACACATCAGGATCGATAAACAGCGCATCCATATGCTGCCCACTTAACAACATAAACCCAACCGGCTGCTCCCGTTCATTAACCGCGACCCACAACGGTGCTTCCGGCAGAAAGGAACGCACCAGCTCTTCCAGCTCGGCCCGATACTCTGCTGATAAAAAATCGTGGGTGGCATCGACAGATCGACACCAAATCGCAACGAGTTCCTCCCCTTCCTCATGCCGTGAGCGGCGAATACTAATAACCATTTTCTCTCCTTTTCGTCATTCTTATATTCTAACGTAGCCTTTTCCTTGAAACTTTCTCACCTTCAACATGCAGGCTCGACATTGGCAAATTTTCTGGTTATCTTCAGCTATCTGGATGTCTAAACGTATAAGCGTATGTAGTGAGGTAATCAGGTTATGCCGATTCGTGTGCCGGACGAGCTACCCGCCGTCAATTTCTTGCGTGAAGAAAACGTCTTTGTGATGACAACTTCTCGTGCGTCTGGTCAGGAAATTCGTCCACTTAAGGTTCTGATCCTTAACCTGATGCCGAAGAAGATTGAAACTGAAAATCAGTTTCTGCGCCTGCTTTCAAACTCACCTTTGCAGGTCGATATTCAGCTGTTGCGCATCGATTCCCGTGAATCGCGCAACACGCCCGCAGAGCATCTGAACAACTTCTACTGTAACTTTGAAGATATTCAGGAACAGAACTTTGACGGTCTGATTGTAACCGGTGCGCCGCTGGGCCTGGTGGAGTTTAATGATGTCGCTTACTGGCCGCAGATCAAACAGGTGCTGGAGTGGTCGAAAGATCACGTCACCTCGACGCTGTTTGTCTGCTGGGCGGTACAGGCCGCGCTCAATATCCTCTACGGCATTCCTAAGCAAACTCGCACCGACAAACTCTCTGGCGTTTACGAGCATCATATTCTCCATCCTCATGCGCTTCTGACGCGTGGCTTTGATGATTCATTCCTGGCACCGCATTCGCGCTATGCTGACTTTCCGGCAGCGTTGATTCGTGATTACACCGATCTGGAAATTCTGGCAGAGACGGAAGAAGGGGATGCATATCTGTTTGCCAGCAAAGATAAGCGCATTGCCTTTGTGACGGGCCATCCCGAATATGATGCGCAAACGCTGGCGCAGGAATATTTACGCGATGTGGAAGCCGGACTAGACCCGGATGTACCGTATAACTATTTCCCGCACAACGATCCGCAAAACAAACCGCGAGCGAGCTGGCGTAGTCACGGTAATTTGCTGTTTACCAACTGGCTCAACTATTACGTCTATCAGATCACGCCATACGATCTACGGCACATGAATCCAACGCTGGATTAATCTTCTGTGATAGTCGATCGTTAAGCGATTCAGCACCTTACCTCAGGCACCTTCGGGTGCCTTTTTTATTTCCGAAACGCACCTCAGCAAGTGAATAAATTTTATTCATATTGTTATCAATAAGTTATCAAGTATTTTTAATTAAAATGGAAATTGTTTTTGATTTTGCATTTTAAATGAGTAGTCTTAGTTGTGCTGAACGAAAAGCGCACAACGTTCCTTCGTTCACAGAGGGGAAGTTTTCGGATCCATGACGAGGAGCTGCACGATGACTGAACAGGCAACAACAACCGATGAACTGGCTTTCACAAGGCCGTATGGCGAGCAGGAGAAGCAAATTCTTACTGCCGAAGCGGTAGAATTTCTGACTGAGCTGGTGACGCATTTTACGCCACAACGCAATAAACTTCTGGCAGCGCGCATTCAGCAGCAGCAAGATATTGATAACGGAACGTTGCCTGATTTTATTTCGGAAACGGCTTCCATTCGCGATGCTGATTGGAAAATTCGCGGGATTCCTGCGGACTTAGAAGACCGCCGCGTAGAGATAACTGGCCCGGTAGAGCGCAAGATGGTGATCAACGCACTGAACGCCAATGTGAAAGTCTTTATGGCCGATTTCGAAGATTCACTGGCACCAGACTGGAACAAAGTGATCGACGGGCAAATTAACCTGCGCGATGCGGTTAACGGTACCATCAGCTATACCAATGAAGCAGGCAAAATTTATCAGCTCAAGCCCAATCCAGCGGTTTTGATTTGTCGGGTACGCGGTCTGCACTTGCCGGAAAAACATGTCACCTGGCGTGGTGAGGCAATCCCCGGTAGCCTGTTTGATTTTGCGCTCTATTTCTTCCACAACTATCAGGCACTGTTGGCAAAGGGCAGCGGTCCCTATTTCTATCTGCCGAAAACCCAGTCCTAGCAGGAAGCGGCCTGGTGGAGCGAAGTCTTCAGCTATGCAGAAGATCGCTTTAATCTGCCGCGCGGCACCATCAAGGCGACGTTGCTGATTGAAACGCTGCCCGCCGTGTTCCAGATGGACGAAATCCTTCACGCGCTGCGCGACCATATTGTTGGTCTGAACTGCGGTCGCTGGGATTACATCTTCAGCTATATCAAAACGTTGAAAAACTATCCCGATCGTGTCCTGCCAGACAGACAGGCCGTGACGATGGATAAACCATTCCTGAATGCTTACTCACGCCTGCTGATTAAAACCTGCCATAAACGCGGTGCTTTTGCGATGGGCGGCATGGCCGCGTTTATTCCGAGCAAAGATGAAGAGCGTAATAACCAGGTGCTCAACAAAGTAAAAGCGGATAAAGCGCTGGAAGCCAATAACGGTCACGATGGCACATGGATCGCTCACCCAGGCCTTGCGGACACGGCAATGGCGGTATTCAACGACATTCTCGGCTCCCGTAAAAATCAGCTTGAAGTATTGCGCGAACAAGACGCGCCGATTACTGCCGATCAGCTGCTGGCACCTTGTGATGGTGAACGCACCGAAGAAGGTATGCGCGCTAACATTCGCGTGGCTGTGCAGTACATCGAAGCGTGGATCTCCGGCAACGGCTGCGTGCCGATTTATGGCCTGATGGAAGATGCGGCGACGGCTGAAATTTCCCGTACCTCGATCTGGCAGTGGATCCATCATCAAAAAACGTTGAGCAATGGCAAACCGGTGACCAAAGCCTTGTTCCGCCAGATGCTGGGCGAAGAGATGAAAGTCATTGCCAGCGAACTGGGCGAAGAACGTTTCTCCCAGGGCCGTTTTGACGATGCCGCACGCTTGATGGAACAGATCACCACTTCCGATGAGTTAATTGATTTCCTGACCCTGCCAGGCTACCGCCTGTTAGCGTAAACCACCACATAACTATGGAGCATCTGCACATGAAAACCCGTACACAACAAATTGAAGAATTACAGAAAGAGTGGACTCAACCGCGTTGGGAAGGCATTACTCGCCCATACAGTGCGGAAGATGTGGTGAAATTACGCGGTTCAGTCAATCCTGAATGCACGCTGGCGCAACTGGGCGCAGCGAAAATGTGGCGTCTGCTGCACGGTGAGTCGAAAAAAGGCTACATCAACAACCTCGGTGCACTGACTGGCGGTCAGGCGCTGCAACAGGCGAAAGCGGGTATTGAAGCAGTCTATCTGTCGGGATGGCAGGTAGCGGCGGACGCTAACCTGGCGGCCAGCATGTATCCGGATCAGTCGCTCTATCCGGCAAACTCGGTGCCAGCTGTGGTGGAGCGGATCAACAACACCTTCCGTCGTGCCGATCAGATCCAATGGTCCGTGGGCATTGAGCCGGGCGATCCGCGCTATGTCGATTACTTCCTGCCGATCGTTGCCGATGCGGAAGCCGGTTTTGGCGGTGTCCTGAATGCCTTTGAACTGATGAAAGCGATGATTGAAGCCGGTGCTGCGGCAGTTCACTTCGAAGATCAGCTGGCGTCAGTGAAGAAATGCGGTCACATGGGCGGCAAAGTTTTAGTGCCAACTCAGGAAGCTATTCAGAAACTGGTCGCGGCGCGTCTGGCAGCTGACGTGACGGGCGTTCCAACCCTGCTGGTTGCACGTACCGATGCTGATGCGGCGGATCTGATCACCTCAGATTGCGACCCGTATGACAGCGAATTTATTACCGGCGAGCGTACCAGTGAAGGCTTCTTCCGTACTCATGCGGGCATTGAGCAAGCGATCAGCCGTGGCCTGGCGTATGCGCCATATGCTGACCTGGTCTGGTGTGAAACCTCCACGCCGGATCTGGAACTGGCGCGTCGCTTTGCACAAGCTATCCACGCGAAATATCCGGGCAAACTGCTGGCTTATAACTGCTCGCCGTCGTTCAACTGGCAGAAAAACCTCGACGACAAAACTATTGCCAGCTTCCAGCAGCAGCTGTCGGATATGGGCTACAAGTTCCAGTTCATCACCCTAGCAGGTATCCACAGCATGTGGTTTAACATGTTCGACCTGGCAAACGCTTATGCGCAGGGCGAAGGTATGAAGCACTATGTTGAGAAAGTGCAGCAGCCGGAATTTGCCGCCGCGAAAGATGGCTATACCTTCGTATCTCACCAGCAGGAAGTGGGTACAGGTTACTTCGATAAAGTGACGACTATTATTCAGGGCGGCACGTCTTCAGTCACCGCGCTGACTGGCTCCACTGAAGAATCGCAGTTCTAAGCAACCTACAAACGTTGCTGACTGTAGGCCGGATAAGGCATTTACGCCGCATCCGGCAATCGGTGCACGATGCCTGATGCGACGCTTGCGCGTCTTATCATGCCTACAACCGTTGCCGAACGTAGGCTGGATAAGGCGTTTACGCCGCATCCGGCAATTCTCTGCTCCTGATGAGGGCGCTAAATGCCGCGTGGCCTGGAATTACTGATTGCTCAAACCATTTTGCAAGGCTTCGACGCTCAGTATGGTCGATTCCTCGAAGTGACTTCCGGGGCGCAGCAGCGTTTCGAACAGGCCGACTGGCATGCTGTCCAGCAGGCGATGAAAAACCGTATCCATCTTTACGATCATCACGTTGGTCTGGTCGTGGAGCAACTGCGCTGCATTACTAACGGCCAAAGTACGGACGCGGCATTTTTACTGCGCGTTAAAGAGCATTACACGCGGCTGTTGCCGGATTACCCGCGCTTCGAGATTGCGGAGAGCTTTTTTAACTCCGTGTACTGTCGGTTATTTGACCACCGCTCGCTTACTCCCGAGCGGCTTTTTATCTTTAGCTCTCAGCCAGAGCGCCGCTTTCGTACCATTCCCCGCCCGCTGGCGAAAGACTTTCACCCCGATCACGGCTGGGAATCTCTACTGATGCGCGTTATCAGCGACCTGCCGCTGCGCCTGCGCTGGCAGAATAAAAGCCGTGACATTCATTACATCATTCGCCATCTGACGGAAACGCTGGGGACAGACAACCTCGCGGAAAGTCATTTACAGGTGGCGAACGAACTGTTTTACCGCAATAAAGCCGCCTGGCTGGTGGGCAAACTGATCACGCCTTCCGGCACGTTGCCCTTCTTACTGCCGATCCACCAGACGGACGACGGCGAGTTATTTATTGATACCTGCCTGACGACGACCGCCGAAGCGAGCATTGTTTTTGGCTTTGCGCGTTCTTATTTTATGGTTTATGCACCGCTGCCCGCAGCGCTGGTCGAGTGGCTACGGGAAATTCTGCCAGGTAAAACCACTGCTGAATTGTATATGGCTATCGGCTGCCAGAAGCACGCCAAAACCGAAAGCTACCGCGAATATCTCGTTTATCTACAGGGCTGTAATGAGCAGTTCATTGAAGCGCCGGGTATTCGTGGAATGGTGATGTTGGTGTTTACGCTGCCGGGCTTTGATCGGGTATTCAAAGTCATCAAAGACAAGTTCGCGCCGCAGAAAGAGATGTCTGCCGCTCACGTTCGTGCCTGCTATCAACTGGTGAAAGAGCACGACCGTGTGGGCCGAATGGCGGACACCCAGGAGTTTGAAAACTTTGTGCTGGAGAAGCGGCATATTTCCCCGGTATTAATGGAATTACTGCTCCAGGAAGCAGCGGAAAAAATCACCGATCTTGGTGAGCAGATTGTAATTCGCCATCTCTATAATCGAGCGGCGGATGGTGCCGCTCAATATCTGGCTGGAACAAGTGGAAGGTCAGCAGTTGCGCGACGCCATTGAAGAATACGGTAACGCTATTCGCCAGCTTGCCGCTGCTAACATTTTCCCTGGCGACATGCTGTTTAAAAACTTCGGTGTCACCCGTCACGGGCGTGTGGTTTTTTATGATTACGATGAAATTTGCTACATGACGGAAGTGAATTTCCGCGACATCCCGCCGCCGCGCTATCCGGAAGACGAACTTGCCAGCGAACCGTGGTACAGCGTCTCGCCGGGCGATGTTTTCCCGGAAGAGTTTCGCCACTGGCTATGCGCCGACCCGCGTATTGGTCCGCTGTTTGAAGAGATGCACGCCGACCTGTTCCGCGCTGATTACTGGCGCGCACTACAAAACCGCATACGTGAAGGGCATGTGGAAGATGTTTATGCGTATCGGCGCAGGCAAAGATTTAGCGTACGGTATGGGGAGATGCTTTTTTGAGTAAAGCTTCCATATAATTTTTCTCCGCAATGTATCGAGGGTTATCCGTAAAGCCAAAGCTTTCAGCCATCTTATTTAATGTATTAAGGATTAATTCAGCAATAACCCGGTGACCAAATTCAAAAGCCAACTCAAAGGCAGAGTATTTTTGTGGCGCTTTGTGTTGCCAAAAATCCATAATATCTTCAGCGGTAAATCCAAACAGGCGTGCATGGTCAGATAAAGCAAGATAAACCGTCTCTACAACGTTTTGTTGTTTATGCTGTATCGCTGAAAACAAACCGGGATATTCATTAGAATTATTTGCCAGGAGGAGGGGCTTCATATTTTTTTATCGAATTTAAACGTATTAAAAAGAGTGGGTAATGCGTTAAAAATAGTATTAATAACGTTCATATGTCCGCGCTGCATGGCCATAAACAAACCCGTGTCGCGCGCAAGACTTTTAGCGGTCAGAAGATCTACAATATCGGAAGCTGAAATGTTAATTTCCTGGGCCAGACAGGGCAATGCTTCGAGAATAACTTTCACGATATCGCTATGTCCATTTTGCATCGCCAGGTATAGTCTTGGGCAACCATAAAAATCCTTTGCCTTCAGGAGATCGAGTACCTGTTCTTTAGTCAAATGACATGTGCGAATTAACAAAGGTAACGCGACCAAAAAAATTTTCAGCATGTCGGCATCACCATTCGCCATAACATGGTATAAAACATGGCTGGACGTTCTATTTTTGGCACTCAGGAATTTATACACCTGTTCATTATCTAAATGATGTGTTGCGGCCAGTTTAGGTAAGACGTTCAGAATCGAGGTTACAACATTTTTATCCTTACGTGATATCGCTAAAAATAATCCAGAAAAACCATTTTTATCTTTTGCCTCCAGAATATGCATGAGATTTTTTTTCGAGAGTAACCCTTCATATCCTGTTTCTGACAATGAATTGAAAATAGTCTCAACGATATCCGCATTGCCATAATTTATAGCCAAATATAAACCGGGGAGGTTAATACTATTATAGGCAGTCAACATTTCTGTTCTATGTAGTTCTGGCATTTTCTGGAGCTGAATCATCAGTTGCGTAAGTTGGTGATTCTGACCAATTGCCATTAGCAAATTCATCGTTGCTGGTGATAATGGAGGGGTTATTTCATCCACAGTTCCTTTTAACATCAATAGCTGTTCTTTCGGAAGTGCTGGAATTATTGCAACAGATTGGTTAATAACATGATCATTTGACCATTTCAGGAGGCTATAATCTACATTCATAAAATCCATCAGAGAATAGTGTTTAATATCCTCTTTGCTTTCGCTCATAATTCTTATTTTATCGTTAGTTACATTAGGATCATAAACCGAAACCACGTAATGGGTACATCCTTCAGTTGTGTTCTTTATTCTTAGCCGGACCGTCAAAGCATGGTTATCCACCAGTAATATGGCTGCCATAACACTGATGCCATTTGATTCCATCTTGTCAAAATATGCTTTCATAACTAGCCCGAAATCACCGCAGGCAGCAACGCAACGCCCCTCAGGACGGCTGGAAATCAACGCCAAAGTCTGGTTTTTGCATTTTTTGTTGAAGTGAGTGAGAAATTTTTCAGCTGAAGAGTAATCATCTTGATGGGGTTTGTAATCAACATTCTGATAAATATCATTAATATATTGTGCAGCAATGTGTCGGTATACTATACGGTTTTGGGGCGCCCCGGGAAATAACATTGACCATTAAGTTTAATTCTTGGGAATTCTTTTTCTTTTCTATCTGATTTTTGGTTTAATTCTTGTTTATCAAGAGTGTCTGAGCGTTGAGGTAAAATTTCCATTAGGTATTCTTCAAATATTGTAGCAATGGTTTGAGTGAGTGTCGTGTTTTCGTTTTTATTAATCATCGTAATTTCTTTCTTATCAGCTTGTAAGACGGACGTGGAAAATTTAATGACAAAATCCTTGTTGCTAAAGATATGACGAACATTTTGTCTACAGTTCTCTGAGAAGCTTTTTAATAGAGGCGTCGCCAGCTCCTTGCCAGAAAATTTATCCTCGAGTTCTTTATAAAACAATTCACTCAGGGTTTGGTGTTCATTTGTCTGGGCTGTATTATTAATATTTGCAGAGAAAGAACTACGAGGAATACGAGTAATCATTTAAATATCTCATTGTTTATTGATGTCTTGAATTTTAACTATCAGAACAGTGAAAAAATTTAATATGATTACAACTAAAAAAATATCATAAATCGCTCAATCTCATAATGCAGCCGTAAAAGTTTCGGTGGAATGAGATCTTGCGATTTTGTTAATAATTAAGTGGTTTGATGTTTAAAAATAATGCTGAGTTAATAAAAGTGTGTGAAGTGTATGACATTAAGTTATTTTGGCGTCAATGCGATTAACAGACACCCTTATTCTATTGCCACTCAGGTATGATGGGCAGAATATTGCCTCTGCCCGCCAGAAAAAGTCAGCGCATTCCACCGTACGCCAGCGTCACTTCCTTCGCCGCTTTAATCACCATCGCGCCAAACTCGGTCACGCGATCATCGGTAATACGTGAAATCGGTCCGGAAATAGAAATTGCGGCAAACGGTTCGCGGTGCTCATCGAAAATACACGCTGCAAGGCAACGTAGCCCCAGCGCATGTTCCTCATCGTCAAATGAATAACCCCGTTTGCGCGTTTGGGCGAGATCTTCTTTTAAATGCACAGGAGACACCAGAGTTGCGTGGGTATAGGCATGTAACCCTTTGCGGTGCAGCAGCTTCGTCACCTGTTCTTCGCTCAGTTGGGCTAAAAAGGCTTTACCCGCACCGGAAGCGTGCATCGGCAATTTACCGCCGATAGGCGCGGACATTCGCATCAGGTGGGTACACTGTACCTGGTCGATAATAATCGCTTCGTGATCGCTTTGATCAAGCACCGCCATATTGACCGTTTCGCCAGACTCTTCCATTAGATTGCGCAGGATAGGGTGAACAATTGCTAACAAATTACGGCTCTGGAGAAAGCTGCTGCCGACCATAAAGGCATGTGCGCCGATTGCCCAGTGTCCCAGTTCGCCGACCTGACGCACGAAACCCTGCTGTTGCATCGTGGTTAGCAGGCGGTGGGTCGTGGAATTGGGTAACCCGGCTTGTTGCGCCAGCTCTGTGAGTGCCACGCTGCCATTGGATTCGGCAATCCACTCCAGTAATTTCAGGCCACGCGTTAAAGACTGAACCTGTCCAGTCGCTGGTGCGGTGGCAACGGCGGGTTTTCTGCCGCGTTTCGCGGGAATGGGTGCGACCATGACAGCCTCCTTTTTCTGTATCGTGGAAATTATTTTCATTTTTATTGTTAGCTAATGCAATAGTTGCTGAACTGATCCGATGAGTTAATGTTGAACAAATCTCATGTTGCGTGGTGGTCGCTTTTACCACAGATGCGTTTATTCCAGTATGGTTTGTTGAATTTTTATTAAATCTGGGTTAAGCGTGTCGGGAGCAAGTGTGAGCAGCAAAGTGGAACAACTGCGTGCGCAGTTAAATGAACGTATTCTGGTGTTGGACGGCGGTATGGGCACCATGATCCAGAGCTATCGACTGAACGAAGCCGATTTTCGTGGTGAACGCTTTGCCGACTGGCCATGCGACCTCAAAGGCAACAACGACCTGCTGGTACTCAGTAAACCGGAAGTGATCGCCGCTATCCACAACGCCTACTTTGAAGCGGGCGCGGATATCATCGAAACCAACACCTTCAACTCCACGACCATTGCGATGGCGGATTACCAGATGGAATCCCTGTCGGCGGAAATCAACTTTGCGGCGGCGAAACTGGCGCGCGCCTGTGCTGACGAGTGGACCGCGCGCACGCCGGAGAAACCGCGCTACGTTGCCGGTGTTCTTGGCCCAACCAACCGCACGGCGTCTATTTCTCCGGACGTCAACGATCCGGCATTCCGCAACATCACTTTTGACCAGCTGGCGGCGGCCTATCGCGAATCCACCAAAGCGCTGGTGGAAGGTGGTGCGGATCTGATCCTGATTGAAACCGTTTTCGACACCCTTAACGCCAAAGCGGCGGTCTTTGCGGTGAAAACGGAGTTTGAAGCGCTGGGCGTTGAGCTGCCGATTATGATCTCCGGCACCATCACCGACGCCTCCGGGCGCACGCTCTCCGGGCAGACCACCGAAGCATTTTACAACTCATTGCGCCACGCCGAAGCGCTGACCTTTGGCCTGAACTGTGCGCTGGGGCCCGATGAACTGCGCCAGTACGTGCAGGAACTATCACGGATTGCGGAATGCTACGTCACCGCCCACCCGAACGCCGGGCTGCCTAACGCCTTTGGTGAATACGATCTCGACGCCGACACGATGGCAAAACAGATACGTGAATGGGCGCAAGCGGGCTTTCTCAATATCGTCGGTGGTTGCTGCGGGACCACGCCGCAACATATTGCAGCGATGAGTCGTGCAGTAGAAGGATTAGCGCCGCGCAAACTGCCGGAAATTCCCGTAGCCTGCCGTTTGTCTGGCCTGGAGCCGCTGAACATTGGCGACGATAGCCTGTTTGTGAACGTGGGTGAACGCACCAACGTCACCGGCTCTGCTAAGTTCAAGCGCCTGATCAAAGAAGAGAAATACAGCGAGGCGCTGGATGTGGCGCGTCAGCAGGTGGAAAACGGCGCGCAGATTATCGATATCAACATGGATGAAGGGATGCTCGATGCCGAAGCGGCGATGGTGCGTTTTCTCAATCTGATTGCCGGTGAACCGGATATCGCTCGCGTGCCGATTATGATCGACTCCTCAAAATGGGATGTCATTGAAAAAGGTCTGAAGTGTATCCAGGGCAAAGGCATTGTTAACTCTATCTCGATGAAAGAGGGCGTCGACGCCTTTATCCATCACGCGAAATTGTTGCGTCGCTACGGTGCGGCAGTGGTGGTGATGGCCTTTGACGAACAGGGACAGGCCGATACTCGCGCACGGAAAATCGAGATTTGCCGTCGGGCGTACAAAATCCTCACCGAAGAGGTTGGCTTCCCGCCAGAAGATATCATCTTCGACCCGAACATCTTCGCGGTCGCCACCGGTATTGAAGAGCACAACAACTACGCGCAGGACTTTATCGGCGCGTGTGAAGACATCAAACGCGAACTGCCGCACGCGCTGATTTCCGGCGGCGTATCTAACGTTTCTTTCTCATTCCGTGGCAACGATCCGGTGCGCGAAGCCATTCACGCAGTGTTCCTCTACTACGCTATTCGCAATGGCATGGATATGGGGATCGTCAACGCCGGGCAACTGGCGATTTACGACGACCTACCCGCTGAACTGCGCGACGCGGTGGAAGATGTGATTCTTAATCGTCGTGACGATGGCACTGAGCGTTTACTGGAGCTTGCCGAGAAATATCGCGGCAGTAAAGCGGACGACACTGCTAACGCCCAGCAAGCGGAGTGGCGCTCGTGGGACGTGAATAAACGTCTGGAATACTCGCTGGTCAAAGGCATAACCGAGTTTATCGAGCAGGATACTGAAGAAGCCCGCCAGCAGGCTACGCGCCCGATTGAAGTGATTGAAGGCCCGTTGATGGACGGCATGAACGTGGTCGGCGATCTGTTTGGCGAAGGCAAAATGTTCCTGCCACAGGTGGTCAAATCGGCGCGCGTCATGAAACAGGCAGTGGCGTATCTCGAACCGTTTATTGAAGCCAGCAAAGAGCAGGGTAAAACCAACGGCAAGATGGTGATCGCCACCGTGAAAGGCGATGTCCACGACATCGGTAAAAATATCGTTGGTGTGGTGCTGCAATGTAACAACTACGAAATTGTCGATCTCGGCGTTATGGTGCCTGCGGAAAAAATTCTCCGTATCGCCAAAGAAGTGAATGCTGATTTGATTGGCCTTTCGGGGCTTATCACGCCGTCGCTGGACGAGATGGTTAACGTGGCGAAAGAGATGGAGCGTCAGGGCTTCGCCATTCCGTTACTGATTGGCGGCGCGACCACCTCAAAAGCGCACACGGCGGTGAAAATCGAGCAGAACTACAGCGGCCCTACGGTGTATGTGCAGAATGCCTCGCGCACCGTTGGTGTGGTAGCGGCGCTGCTTTCCGATACTCAGCGTGATGATTTTGTCGCTCGTACCTGCAAGGAGTACGAAACCGTGCGTATTCAGCACGGGCGCAAGAAACCACGCACACCACCGGTCACGCTGGAAGCGGCGCGCGATAACGATTTCGCATTTGACTGGCAGGCTTACACGCCGCCGGTGGCGCACCGTCTCGGCGTGCAGGAAGTGGAAGCCAGCATCGAAACGCTGCGTAATTACATCGACTGGACACCGTTCTTTATGACCTGGTCGCTGGCCGGGAAGTATCCTCGCATTCTGGAAGATGAAGTGGTGGGCGTTGAGGCGCAGCGGCTGTTTAAAGACGCCAACGACATGCTGGATAAATTAAGCGCCGAGAAAACGCTGAATCCGCGTGGCGTGGTGGGCCTGTTCCCGGCAAACCGTGTGGGCGATGACATTGAAATCTACCGTGACGAAACGCGCACCCATGTGATCAACGTCAGCCACCATCTGCGTCAACAGACCGAAAAAACGGGATTCGCTAACTACTGTCTCGCTGACTTCGTTGCGCCGAAGCTTTCTGGTAAAGCAGATTACATCGGCGCATTTGCCGTGACTGGCGGGCTGGAAGAGGACGCACTGGCTGATGCCTTTGAAGCGCAGCACGATGATTACAACAAAATCATGGTGAAAGCGCTTGCCGACCGTTTAGCCGAAGCCTTTGCGGAGTATCTCCATGAGCGTGTGCGTAAAGTCTACTGGGGCTATGCGCCGAACGAGAACCTCAGCAACGAAGAACTGATCCGCGAAAACTACCAGGGCATCCGTCCGGCACCGGGCTATCCGGCCTGCCCGGAACATACGGAAAAAGCCACCATCTGGGAGCTGCTGGAAGTGGAAAAACATACTGGCATGAAACTCACAGAATCTTTCGCGATGTGGCCTGGTGCATCGGTTTCGGGTTGGTATTTCAGTCATCCGGACAGCAAGTACTACGCGGTGGCGCAAATTCAGCGCGATCAGGTTGAAGACCATGCCCGCCGTAAAGGTATGAGCGTCTCCGATGTTGAGCGCTGGCTGGCACCGAATCTGGGGTATGACGCGGACTGATTCACAAATCTGTCACTTTTCCTTACAACAAACAGGGCGCTCAATGAGTGCCCTGTCTCTTTATTAATATGAAACACTTATACTGGAAACAGGCTGGAATAATCTTAGCCGGAAAAACGAATGTCAAAAGGCACAGTAAAGATGCCAGTCAGCGTGTTTCCGGTCCTTTGGTCATTCAATTGCTTCAGGAACATATAACGATAAGGAGAATCTGAACTCGTGTTAACGCTGCTTCACCTGCTTTCTGCCGTCGCCCTGCTGGTCTGGGGGACTCATATTGTTCGAACCGGCGTAATGCGCGTCTTCGGCGCGCGTTTGCGTACTGTCCTTAGCCGGAGCGTCGAAAAAAAGCCGCTCGCCTTTTGCGCGGGGATCGGCGTTACCGCACTGGTACAGAGCAGTAATGCCACCACCATGCTGGTGACCTCGTTCGTCGCTCAGGATCTGGTAGCCCTCGCACCGGCTCTGGTCATTGTGCTGGGGGCAGATGTCGGGACGGCGCTAATGGCGCGTATTCTCACCTTCGACTTATCCTGGCTGTCACCGTTACTTATTTTTATCGGCGTGATTTTTTTCCTCGGACGCAAACAGTCACGCGCCGGGCAACTGGGCCGCGTCGGTATTGGTCTTGGGCTGATTTTGCTGGCGCTGGAGTTGATTGTGCAGGCCGTAACGCCGATCACCCAGGCAAACGGCGTTCAGGTGATCTTTGCCTCGCTGACCGGCGATATTCTGCTGGATGCGCTGATTGGCGCGATGTTCGCCATTATCAGCTACTCCAGCCTTGCTGCTGTACTGCTGACCGCGACTCTGACCGCTGCAGGCATTATCTCCTTCCCCGTGGCGCTCTGTCTGGTGATTGGAGCTAACCTCGGTTCCGGCCTGCTGGCGATGCTCAACAACAGTGCCGCCAATGCCGCAGCCCGCCGTGTCGCGCTGGGTAGTCTGCTGTTTAAGCTGGTGGGTAGCCTGATTATCCTGCCGTTTGTCCATTTGCTGGCAGAGACAATGGGGAAGCTGTCATTGCCAAAAGCGGAACTGGTGATCTATTTCCACGTCTTCTACAACCTTGTACGTTGCCTGGTCATGCTGCCATTTGTTGACCCGATGGCACGGTTTTGCAAAACGATTATTCGCGATGAACCGGAACTGGATACCCAGCTACGGCCTAAACATCTGGATGTCAGCGCGCTGGACACGCCCACGCTTGCTCTGGCGAACGCCGCGCGCGAAACCCTGCGCATTGGCGACGCCATGGAACAGATGATGGAAGGGCTGAATAAAGTGATGCACGGCGAGCCACGGCAGGAGAAAGAGCTGCGTAAGCTGGCAGATGATATCAACGTTCTCTACACCGCCATTAAGCTGTATCTGGCGCGGATGCCAAAAGAAGAGTTG
Organism: Shigella sp. FJ200513; assembly: GCF_040495915.1. Lineage (NCBI taxonomy): Bacteria > Pseudomonadati > Pseudomonadota > Gammaproteobacteria > Enterobacterales > Enterobacteriaceae > Shigella > Shigella sp. FJ200513. The sequence continues at coordinate 15,410 of NZ_JBDYCV010000061.1, forward strand.
GCGGAGGAAGAGTCGCGCCGCTGGGCGGAGATCATCGAAATGTCGCTCAACCTTGAACAGGCCTCCGATATCGTCGAGCGCATGGGCAGCGAAATTGCCGATAAATCGCTGGCAGCACGGCGGGCATTTTCGCTTGATGGGTTGAAGGAACTGGATGCGCTCTATGAGCAATTGCTCAGTAATTTAAAGCTGGCAATGTCGGTGTTCTTCTCTGGCGATGTCACCAGCGCTCGTCGTTTGCGTCGCAGCAAACATCGTTTTCGCATTCTTAATCGCCGCTATTCCCACGCCCACGTCGATCGCCTGCATCAGCAAAACGTGCAGAGCATTGAAACCAGTTCGCTACATTTAGGCTTACTGGGAGATATGCAGCGCCTGAACTCGCTGTTTTGTTCGGTGGCTTACAGTGTGCTGGAACAGCCGGATGAAGATGAAGGACGGGACGAGTATTAATATTGTGAATCCTGTAGGCCTGATAAGACGCGTCAAGCGTCGCATCAGGCACTATGAACAAGATGCCGGATCATGCATCCGGCAATTCACTTAAAAACGGTGACCAGCTTCCAGCGGAACCGCTTCTTCACCAGCCTTAAACACATAAGTGGTGTTCGGGCCACCCAGCGTAGCGTGACCTTTACTCACTGTGATCCAGTTACCTTCCGGCAGACCAATAATCGTCAGTTCTGGCGCGACGACCAGCAGTTCGCGAATACGCTGCTCACGGGTTTCACCTTTATGGCCTTCCGGCAGCGCGTTGGTGAAGTGCGGGTTGATTTGCAACGGGAACAGATTTAGCGCATCGAAACCTTGCGGATCGACAATCGGCATATCGTTGGTGGTACGAATGGTTGGGCAAGCAAGGTTAGCGCCTGCGCTCCAGCCAATATACAGCGCGCCACGTTTAACCACGTCAGTAATTGGAGCCAGCAGCCCGCGCTCGCGGCACTGTTTCAGCAACTGGAAAGTATTACCGCCGCCGACAATCACAATTTCCGCATTTTCAATCGCGGCAACGGGATCGACAACGCTATGAATACCGGTGACAGAAACACCCAGCGGAGCGAGAACCGCAGCCGTTTTCTCTGTGTAATCATCCCAGGTCTGCGTTACGCCAGCGAAAGGGATAAACACCGCTGAGCGGCGACCCTGCAACTGTTCAGCAATTAGCGGCAGTGCATGTTCCAGCCAGGCTTTACCCGGCAGCGTCGAGTTACTCAATAAAAGCAGTTCCATTACTTCTCCGGTTAGTAAGAAATCACGGAAGGCATGCTACCACTGCGAATTTAACCACTTACTGACATGGCTCACGATGTCACGTATTGCACCGGGCGCTGAGACTGATGACAAACACAGCATTGCCTGATGCGCTACGCTTACCTGGCCTACCAGATAACTGCAATATATTGGATTTTCAAAATTATGTAGACCGAATAAGGCTTCATTCCGCATCCGGCATAAACAATGTGTACTTTGCCACCAATTTGAGCGCCCCTTAAGGCGCTGATATTTTTTATCCTTCTCGTGCAAATTGTGCTGCTTCAGCAATCAGCCGCACATCCGGTCGCGAAGTTGCTGGGGCGACCAGCCAGCGACATGCAGAGTTAAGTAGCGCGATTAATCATGGGAAATTGCCTCTGCATGGGCGAGCAGGTATTGCTCCACCTCACCGGACCAGATCCCCTGATGACGCGCCAGAATCGCCGCCAGTGCTTGATCCTGAATCTGCGTGAGTGACGTCAGCGGCAGGTATTTCCCGGTATACACCAGCTTTTTGCCGCCGCCGACGGCAGGCAATTCAAGCGTGGTTTCGCCCGCGGCATTCAGCCCAAGAATATGTGTTACCACTTTTGCGGCCTGCACTTTTTTCTCTTCGATCAGTTTGACCGCCGCGCGCATGTCGTCGGTATTGCCGCCTGACGTGCCCACGTAGTGGGTAAATGCATAATGCACATCGTAGAAATTAATTGGCGCGCTGAAATGTTTATCCTGCGGTCCGGCGAAGAAATTCAGGCAACCATCTGTCGCCAGCAAGGAAGAGGCGAGAGTCACCAGTCCTTCATTAGGCACAAAGACGAAAATATCATCGAAGCCGTGACCGCCACTCAGCGCCATTAACGTATCAAATGCTGCATCGGTGGCATTGAGATAATGAATCAGTGTTTGCGGTTCTGATGGATAGTGCTTGCGCGCATAACTCAATTTGTCGTTGTCGGTATCGGTAATGACGAGCAGCGACGGGTTAACTGGTCCATGCAGCGCATAATCAATCGCCAACAGTCCCATTGGTCCGGTGCCGCCGAGGATCAGCGTGTGCCCTTGCGGGCGAATCCCCATCGTGTGGTTATAACTACCTTCCTGAAGATGATAGTTGGCGTTGAACGCGCCAATCACGCAGGAAAGCGGTTCAACCAGTGAGCCTTCAAAATAGGTTTCGCCGTCGTATGCCAGCAGGCAATATTGTTCCATGACCTCGTTGGGAATAACCACATGCGTCGCTTCGCCGTCTACCCACGGGAAGGAGTAGCCGGGGCAATCCGGGCGGTCGGGGAGTTGCAGGTTGGCCTGAATCACATAACGCTGACCCGGCTGGAATTTGTGCTGCCACTTTTTACCCACGGCCAGAATATCGCCGCAAAATTCGTGGCCGATGATGATTGGGTTGGTCGTCACATCGTCGGGTACTTTTTTATGGTTTTCACCCAGATTGGCCTCTTTCCAGGAAGAGAGGCACAGGCTGTCAGTGACCACCGTTGCGAGGATTTCATCCTCCTGCATTTCAGGAAGGTCAAAGGTTTCCAGGCGTAAATCACGTTTACCATAAAGACGCAGAGCTGTTGTTTTCATAAACCACCTCATGTTGAGCGATGGCCTCGGCAGTCGTGCCGGGGCGAAGAATCAGGACAGGAAGCCCAGAGCATTGCCGATAATCCCTAAGCCAAACAGGGCGAAAATCAGCCATACCGGGTTAATTTTTTTGTTGAGCAGACGAACCATTAGTAGCGTCAGACCGAGCGCCAGCAAACCAGGGCAAAGTTGGTCGAGAATGTTCTGCACGGTCATGGTGACGGTGGAGCCATCGGCGGCATGCGTTTGTGAAACCACCAACGGTACGTTGATTGACGTCCATTTGGTCACCAGCACGCCCATCACAAACAGTCCGAGAATCGACGCGCCTTCGGTGAGTTTTTGCAGCACATTCCCGCCCATATCGCTGACGATATTCACCCCTTTGCGAAAGCCGAGCTGTAGGCCATACCACTTCATCGCCAGACTCACCGCGTTGAAAATAAAGAAGAACAGCAGCGGGCCGAGAATGTTGCCCGAAAGTGCCAGAGATGCGCCGAGCGCGGCGGTAATCGGGCGCAGCGTTCCCCAGACCAGTGGATCGCCAACTCCTGCCAATGGTCCCATCAGACCGACTTTGATGCCGTTGATGGTACCGTCATCAATTTCCGCGCCGATGACCGGGCCACATACGGCTGGCGTGGTATTGAAGAACACCAGGTGTAGCCTGAGCGCCGCAACCTGATCCTCTTTTAATGGGTAAAGTCGCTTGATGGCGGGGATCATGTCGTAGCAAAAGCCCAGCCCGTGAATACGTTCAAAGTTAAAGGACGCCTGTTGCAGGTTGGAGCGCAGAAACATGCTCACCAGATCGCTGCGTGTAATTTTTCTCTGTTCCATGATGGCTCCGTTAATCGTCAAGTTGGTCAAGGGCGGTGGAGGCGGTGGCCTGGAGTTGAGGTTCAGCTTTACACCACTGTGGATTTAGCTGGATGTAGACCAGGGCCATGATCACGCCGACGCCACCGAACGCCAGCAGGCTGAGATCGAGGTAGCCACCTGCGAGGAAACCGAGGAAAAAGAAAGGCATCAAATATTTCACGCCCATCATACGTAGCACCATGGCGTAACCGACCACCACGATAAAACCGCCAGCAATCTGTAGTCCTCGGGTCACAAATTCGGGAATGGCGTTTAACATATTGCTGACCATATCGGCGCTGACGAACAGTGAGACAATCAGTGCCGGAATGGCGACGCGCAGCGCCTGCACGCCAAGCGCGGAGACATGCAGAATATCGAGAGTGCGAAACCGCGCCTCTTCTGCTGCTTTATCCGCCGCGTGCTGGAACACTACGGTGATGGTACGGGCAAACACCGTCAGCACCTGGCCTGCCGCAGCCACAGGCAACGCGATGGCGATTCCGGTGGCGATGCTTTGCTGACCAACGATAACCAGAATGGCGGAGATTATGCTGGCGAGTGCAGAATCCGGAGATTGCGCCGCGCCGACGTTCATCCAGCAGAGAGCTATCAATTCCAGCGTACCGCCGAGTATTATTCCGGTTTTTAAATCACCGAGAATTAAACCAATCACCGTACAGGCAATTAACGGGCGATGAGTCTGAAATTCATCCAGCACGCTGCCCATTCCGGCAATACAGGAAAAAAGAAATATAGCAATGATTTGTAGGGTACTTATTTCCATGATTTGTCACCTTTTAAGTGTCGTCATCCCTGCCTGTTAAAGCATATGTACACAGGCGCTATTATTTAATTTGCGATTAACTGTTCGTTTATTTTGTCGATAATATTGATTGAGGGATCTGACGCTACGACGCGTAAATCCAGTATGACACCAAGATTATTTAACTCATGAAATGCGTTAATATCATCATCATCTAATGAAACCGCTTTGGTTAACTGTTTTTTACCGGGCCGCCAGGCCATGCCGCCAATATTCAGGGTGCCTATTTTTACCCCCTGGCGAACCATCGCTAAGGCATCCTGTGGGCGAGTGAAAAGATAAAAAACGGTTTCGTCCTGATATTGCGGGTTGTGATAAACCGCGACGGCTTTTTCAATATTGACCACGTTAACCTTCATTCCCGGTGGCGCAGCCTGACGCAATAATGTCCGGCGCACTTCATCGTTATAAACTTCGTCATTGCAGATAATAATGCGCTGGGCGTTAGCCACTTTCGACCAGACGGTAGTGACCTGGCCGTGGATCAGACGGTCATCAATGCGGGCGAGCGTAATGTTCATCAGAAATCCTCCTCTGTCGTTGCCAGTTGTTTCCAGACAACGCAGGTTTGCTTTGCGATTTGCGTCAGGTGTTCACACAGTTCATCAACATTCATGCTGTCCTGGTTATCAACCAGTTCGAGCGCCAGCGGCAGAGAAAGGCCGCTGATTACCCGCAAACGAGGATTGCGCATCGCAAGCATTGCTGCCGCATTCCACGGGCTGCCGCACTGTAAATCCACGGCAATCAGCCACTCATCTTGATTGTGAATGCTTACTAACTTTTCCAGCTTTACCGCAATGTCTCCGGCGTTTTCACCGGGCACAAATGCAACGGCTTCAACATTGGCGTTGCCGTAAACCATCTGAACCGATTCCAGCATGGCGCAAGCTAATTTGCCGTGGGCACAAAAAATGGCGTTGACCATAAAGCCTCCTTAGCCGCGCGTTTTGCCGCCCGCAATGTTAGTGGTTACTCCGGTGATGTAGCTGGCGCGTTCAGACAACAGATAACAAACAAAATCAGCTACTTCTGCTAATCTTCCGGCGCGCCCAATAGGAATGGCGTTTTTGGTATAGCCTTCACGCAGCTGCTCGACGGTGATATTGCGCGTCCACGCCAGCGCCTCTTCATATTCCGGCGTGCGTAGCCCGGTTTTTTCCAGAATCCCGGGCGCGATACCGACCACACGGATACCGTGTTTACCCAGCTCTTTCGACCAGGAGCGCGTGAAGCTATTGAGCGCGGCTTTGGTAGCGGCGTAACAGCTTTGTCCTTCTGAGCCTTCCAGCCCACTTTCTGAGGAAACATTCACAATCACGCCATCATGTTGTTTGACCATCTGTCGCGCCACCGCCTGCGACATCAGAAAAACACCTTTCTGGTTGATATTGACCATTTTTTCGAATGCAGCTTCGTTGAGTTCATACTGCCCGGCAGGCGCTTTCTCATCGACCAGCAGACGCGGGAAATTGACCCCGGCGTTATTGACCAGACCGTCGATGCGACCAAAACGCTGGATAATTTCCGCTACCGTATGATTTACCTCTTTTGTGCTAGAAATATCGGTCGGCCAAAACTGATAGCCTTTATGACCTTCATATTGACCATCGCCACCGTGAATATCGACCATCTGTACATTCGCGCCTTGTGCTAATAATTCCTCTACAATCGCCAGACCAATACCGGATGCGCCGCCGGTGACAATAATGATTTTATCCTGCAAATTTAACCACGTTTGCATAACAGACTCCTGATTTTAGATAATAGGGACCCGCCGTAATTTTTATTACGGTAAACATCGGGAAGATTTTTATTTCAGTAATAGTTCAGCTGTGCTGCTATTCGTTACCAGACAATTAATATATTTTCCACGCAGTGCACCAATAATTCCGCTGTATTTTTCTTCACTCATGGCAATGCCAATGGAATATCGCGCCTGCTTTAATTTATTCATTTCGATAGAGAGCGTTTTTTCGCTCATATTCGTTTCAACCATTGCGCCGTGAATATCAAAAAAGCGCGAGCAAATATCGCCAGCAACCTGGCGGGCATTCAGGTCGTCACTCTCTTCACCACCATAAAACGCATGCCAGTTAGCGCCGTCGCGAATGGCCGGTGAGCCAATTCCCACCAGGGCGATATCCAGATTATCCCAGTAGGCAGAGATGGTTTTAAAGTGCTGAGACTGCATGATCCCATTACGAATTAATGGGTTATCCAGCAGAGCCGGAAAATCCGCGAGATGCGATTCCCCTTTCAGCTTCGCTGCCGCGCTGTAGGTTAATGTGTTTACATGATAGCGGCTTTCGAGTTTACCGGACGGTCCGCCAATAATTGGTACGCAGATTAACTGCCGCGATTGCCCCGCCTGCGGCAAGTTTTCAACCAGTGCGCTCACCGCGCGACCCCAGGAAAAACCGACAATATCGCCAGGCTCCAGCAAGCGATCCAGCAGTTGCGCGCCGTGTAACCCCATCATCGCCAGTTGAGTCTCTTCATCCTCATCATTTCCCGACACCACCACAACGTCTTTCAGGCCAAACTTTTGCTTCAGTTGCTGCTCCAGCCAGAGATTTTCGTTGTAGTCATAGTTGATGGCGATGGTGACCATTCCCTGATCGCGGCCTCGTTTAAGCAAGCGGCTGATGGTGGTGCGGTAAATACCCAGTTCGCGCGCGATTTGCGCCTGCGTCATATCCTGTTCGTAATAGAGTTGGGCAATCTTCACAATCAAACGGATATCGTCACTGTTTTCCATTGCCGCCTCCTGGTTCTGCACATTTGTGCAAATACGCTTTCTCACCGCTTGATCTGATATAACCCCATCATGAGGGCCTTTCAAAGCGATTTTTCACTCTTTGCATGGGGAGAAATAGCGCTTTCTCTTGCACATTTGTTTCTCTGCGTAGTAGTCATCAGCACAGGTGTGCAGCGATTCGTAATATGTTGATTATCCTTATTTTGCCAGGCAAATTTGCATCGTACTTCCGGAGACACTTTTGTGATAAAAGGCGTGGCAGATCACATTTAATTTCGACGTTGCCGCATAACCCTGTTTTTCCCCGCTAAGAGGTACGGTATATTCCGCGTTTTACAGGAGAATTTATGCTGCCCGACTCATCAGTCCGTTTAAATAAATACATCAGCGAAAGCGGAATTTGCTCACGCCGCGAAGCGGATCGCTATATCGAGCAAGGCAATGTGTTCCTTAATGGCAAGCGAGCCACCATTGGCGATCAGGTGAAACCCGGCGACATTGTGAAAGTAAACGGTCAGTTGATTGAGCCTCGGGAAGCCGAAGATTTGGTACTTATCGCCCTGAACAAGCCCGTCGGTATTGTCAGCACCACCGAAGATGGCGAGCGCGATAACATTGTCGATTTCGTTAACCACAGCAAACGCGTGTTCCCGATTGGCCGCCTGGATAAAGACTCCCAGGGGCTGATTTTCCTCACCAATCACGGCGATCTGGTGAATAAGATCCTCCGTGCGGGTAACGATCATGAGAAAGAGTATCTGGTGACGGTCGATAAACCGATTACCGATGAATTTATTCGTGGTATGGGGGCGGGGGTGCCGATCCTCGGGACGGTGACGAAAAAGTGCAAAGTCAAAAAAGAAGCGCCGTTTGTCTTCCGCATTACCCTAGTGCAGGGGCTGAACCGTCAGATCCGGCGCATGTGCGAGCATTTCGGCTATGAAGTGAAAAAGCTGGAACGTACGCGCATTATGAACGTCAGCTTAAGCGGCATTCCGCTGGGGGAGTGGCGCGATTTAACCGACGATGAGTTAATCGACCTCTTTAAGCTCATCGAAAATTCCTCTTCCGAGGCAAAACCTAAAGCGAAGGCCAAACCGAAAACAGCGGGCATCAAACGTCCAGTCGTTAAGATGGAAAAAACGGCGGAAAAAGGCGGTCGCCCGGCGTCCAACGGTAAGCGTTTTACCTCGCCGGGGCGTAAAAAGAAGGGACGCTGATTAACGCCTCAGACTGATGAAAACGTCCAAAAAGAGCTCGGACAGTCCCCTCGCCCCTTCGGGGAGAGGGTTAGGGTGAGGGGAAGATTGTGTCCACACAGACGAGTGAAAATCTCAGGCGTTGATTGTTCATTAGCGCCTGCCGCGCGTCGACGTATTTGCTGACCAGCTAAATGACGCTTCAGGATCCGGTTTATAAGCCTGCTTTTTCTTCAATTGGCGGGCTTTTTTCGCTTCAGCCTCACGCTCGACCATTAATTTATCGATGTACTCTTTCTTAATGCTGTTGGTTTCGGAGTTGGTCAGTACGCGACTGGATTTGCCCCTATATTTCCAGACATCTGTTATCACTTAACCCATTACAAGCCCGCTGCCGCAGATATTCCCGTGG
>NZ_JBDYCV010000062.1:0-24179 GCF_040495915.1 Shigella sp. FJ200513
GGGTTACCCCCAAACGAATCGGAAAATCGATACTGGAAAAACTCTAACTCGGTGGCCAGTTTTTGTTGACCACTTCATGCATGGTTTTTTCAGGTTGGCGTTGTGAATAGATATAACGTAAATCCGTATCAGGCAAGCTATCCCAGTCGCTGGGCTTGACTACCTTTATAGCCGAAACCTTTTTACTCTTGGAGGGCTTTTCTAGTTCTGACACTACCGTTTCGCCTTCCATCAACCACTGCAAAACAAGAGGCAGTAACTTTTGTCTTGTCATCGTTGGATTCTGGCTAAACGCTTTTTTAATAGTGGGAATTAACAGGCTTGAATCGTAATCCTCTTTCAGCATCAGATATAAATGACGCTGATCTTCGGTATCTAACTCTTGAAGGGCTTTTTCTTCTGGTGTTTGTTCTTGTATCGCTGCGATATCTAGCTGAAGTTGGATTAACCGTTTATCAATCTCGGGAACGACTAGATCAGAATAACGAGCAATGCGTTCTGGGATACCCGAGCGTAATGCCTCTAGCATGGGGTGCACAGGCTTTAACTCATCTTGATACACTTGCCGCAATAAACCAGCGGTAATACGCTCATTGCCTAAAGCTAGCGCACGGAGCTGAGCGAGTACAAAAAGTTTTACTACAATGTCCATCACTCCTTGGCTTAGCTCATACCACACATCACGGACCTCATCCGATAACAGCGCATCTTTGCGTTGTAAAAGCTGTAATTGCCAAAGATTATCCGTAAAAGCGATCCACTCTTGATTGGGCTTTCCACGTTGCGTTTGTTGTATAGGATCCCAGAATATAGCTCCAAACCCTGCCCCTCTACGTGCAGACCGCAAATCAGCCTCAAAAATCTCTCGTGCTTTAGGGGTACCAATCAACATCACTGGTACGCCAATAATATTCACCATCGTCACAAAAAAGTTCAGCATCTCTTGAGATCCACCCGAACGAGAGCGGCTTAAATGCTGAATTTCATCAATAACCAACAACCCTAAAGCATGTGCATTGGCTATTTGCGACATCAAAGCCAACATGGTTTCTATACCATGACGTTTTAAGCCATAACGACGCTCATAGTTCGAGCCCAAGGCTCGATCCAACGCTCTGAAAAAATTCAAGCAGATTTCTTTTAGCGAACCATTATGCGAGCAGTCTATTTTCAAATACACCACCTGCTCTACATTGAGTTCACGATGGTAAATCACCTGAGGATACGTGGCTAGAATACGATGAAGAGAGGTCGTCTTCCCACTACCAGAACAACCAATTAACAATAAGCTTTGTGCCGTAGATCGTGCCTCCTCAAAGCGAAATGTCTCCAACTCTCCCGTTTGAACACGCTCATAACCATTTTGTAAATGCTTTTGTAAATCTCCTGTTTTAGGATTTCTGCCTACGTAGCCACCTCGAATCATGACCGAAATACGCTCACTTAGTAGCAAATGCGTACCTAATGGCTGAAAATAGTCATCTGGAATACGACAAATGGTATGAGCTCTGATAACACGGGACTTTTGCAAGTCAGAGGAAGTAAGCTGTAAAGAGGATTTCAGTGATGCAGCACTATTCACTGACTCTTGTAATGGTGGTAAGGCCTCGATAAAAGGATTATCACGATAAGCCTCTACCCCCGTATCACGATAAACTGCTTGAATCCGGGTAGCACTCATGACTCATCCTTTTCTGGTGGATCCTGAAATAATTCAGGCACGTATGTGGGTAGGCTGTAATCTTCTTGATCATCCGCTTCCACTGCGTTGAAAGGAATAACTTTAGCCTCATCACCTGAAGAGCTTGGCTTCAAATGCTCCGCACGTTTTTTACGCTCCGAGGTCACGGCTTCTTTTTTATTAGTTTTAATCTGCTTAATGCGTGTTGATTTGGGCTCAGTAGTACTGGGCGTTAACTTATTCGCTTTCTGAATGGTTTGCTGAATAAACGCCTCAAGCTCCCTGCGTTTAGTTAACTCATCCTGCTTCGCATTGGCTTTATTGTGTTTTTCTTGTGCTTGTATATCCCAAACCTCCCAAAATGAGAGACCTTTAAACTGCCGACTACGTTCCGTCAGATTACAGCGCCAAAATACACGGCTGCCAACTTGCGGAAACAAATAAATCGTATCAACCAGCACTGGGTCATAAGCCGCTTCTAAATGTTGAGGTCTAGCTATATCAGTGCTCCGCTGCAACCAACCCTCACGCAGAATCTCTGACCCCGAGTAATACAAACCCCACAAATTAACGCCAAATGAAGAAATAGAGACCTTTCGGCGAGGCAGTAACGCTACTCGCAACTGCTCTTGCTCCACAGCCCTTAAACTACCTGTACGATGCTGCATACCCCATTGCCATAGCTGGACAGGAATAGACGGTAAATCTGTAGGAAAATCAGCATCTCGATCGTATTTATCCATCACCAGATGGTTATTTCTGAATAAGATCGTACGCAAAATAATTTGTGTGAACTCAAATACCGACAGAGATGCATCTAACCTATAGTCTGTTTCACCATGGCTTTTGATCCGACTGCCCTCTACAATGCCAGGTGCAAAGGACTTAAACTCGGCTTGTAGTGTTCTAAAAGTGCTTTCCACTATGCCTTTAGCATCGCCACGTCTAGGTGGAGCACTTTCCACTCGCACATTAAAACTAGAAACTAAGGCTTCGACCTGATGACTCATTAATTCGCCACGGTCCGCTAGCAACACATCTGGCAAACCTACACACGGCCAGTCTGAGCTACTAATCTCAATATCATGCTGGGCACAAATGGCCGTTTTGTCAGAGCAAGCATTTACAAAAGCCTGCATCGCCACCACATAAGACGGATTTTCAAAGCCGATATAAAAGCCCGTGATCATCCGACTAAACACATCAATCACAATGTAAAGCGTTGGTCTTCCTATGATTTTTTGGCGATCATGATGATCCACTAAATAAATATCAGCAATCGTGGCATCAATCTCATAACGACTCCCAGGGCCTAACGCCTGAGAAGTGGCTGTACTACTTAAGGGTCGTACGTCTTTTTTATATACCCCTGCTTTAACTCTAGACTTTAAGCGCTGAGCTTTAGGGTATTCTCGATCATAAAAATAACGAAACTGACGTAGTGTTGGGTAATCCTCTTGGGGAATGCGAGGAAAATACTGAGCAAACAAGTCCACAAATCGTCTATAGGCAACGGTGGTCTTTGTACCTTTTTGATTTAACAGGTGCTTTTCTATGGTCAACCTAAAAAGGCGTTCAATCTCGGGCGTTACCTTGGTTCCTTCACCCTTACCATATTCTCTGGCTCGGCCAATCTTTGCTGTTCCTGTCGCTGAACGTCTTTCCCCTGGTGCACCGCTGTTTTTGTAGTCAGGAATTAATGCATTAGGCGTTTGACCACGCTGCCAGTAACGGCGTAACAACTTATAAACTGTAGCCTTAGTAACCTTATGTTCTTGGACCACATGCTCAACGAGTTCGCTTCTGACTTTAGGGTCGAAACGATCCTTACTATTAATAATAGGAAGAATTTTTCGATAATCCTCCTCGCGCTTCTGGAAGCTGACAGAATCTACAGACGGCTCTTCTAAATCAAGATGTACATAAGGGTCATCAGTTCTAACTAAGCGGCCTTCATCTAAATACTGCATTAGCAACAACTCAGCCCTAGCTTGTGGAACTCCTTTATCAGCGCTTATTTGCATCCAGACAACTTGGCCATCCTCTATAGCCAAAATGCGATACGGATCATTATCAAATAGCACAACCTCATTAATTTGCCACATAGCGCAACTCCTCCATATTCACTACTTGGCTAATACAGAGATCTGCACACTTATTTGCCCTGAAAGACTTATAAATATTGAACTTAATAAAACCATTTGCGGTTAAGGCTCGTATCTCACTCAATGTTTTGCCTAACTCCAAATCATAAGCAATATCAACCTGCTTACAGACATTGATAATGTTTTCATCTCCTTTTTCTTGCAGGATATGGGCCAATGGGGATAGTTGTGCTAAAAGCTCCGCAGAAACTTCTTCTGTTTTCACTGAATAAAGCCATTCAATATTTTCTTTTACTACGGGATTTATTTCTTTATCAGTAAAAATGAACCAAGGAATTTGCTTTTGCTGCCAATAGCGACGCTCTAGTTCTAGTTTTTCTAAGGTACGCTCGTCTTGTAAGGCTGCTGCAGGTTTGACTTGAATAGCAAACTGCTCAAAAGGACCATCTTTGCAGTCCACTAAAAAATCAGTAGACATAACCTGATCTACACCACGAATAACAGGATGCTTAATACCACTATCTATTGCAATCTGCCTGGTATCACTAGGTAATAAGGGGAACTGCTCGCGTATATCTAGCACGCTGCTCTCCCACTCAAGACTGAGAAAAACAGCAAGCTCTAAGTCAGATAGCAAATGATGGACTCGTCCCGTCTTATGAGAATAAATACGGTGGGAACGACCTGAAGAAGGAACTTCTTGTACTGTTAGCCATGGAATATAGTCTTTACCATGCCCTTGGCCACGCCCCTCTTTAATACGACGGGCAATTTGCACTTCAGAAAATGAAGAGTTTGCTTTAGCCATAACAAAAGTCCAGTATGCTTTTTCACAGCATAACTGGACTGATTTCAGTTTACAACTATTCTGTCTAGTTTAAGACTTTATTGTCATAGTTTAGATCTATTTTGTTCAGTTTAAGACTTTATTGTCCGCCCACAGCAGCCCTTTTTTATCTATGATAGTGATTACTCAACCGTAACCGATTTTGCCAGGTTACGCGGCTGGTCAACGTCGGTGCCTTTGATCAGCGCGACATGGTAAGCCAGCAGCTGCAGCGGAACGGTGTAGAAGATCGGTGCAATCACCTCTTCCACATGCGGCATCTCGATGATGTGCATGTTATCGCTACTTACAAAACCCGCATCCTGATCGGCGAAGACATACAATTGACCGCCACGCGCGCGAACTTCTTCAATGTTGGATTTCAGTTTTTCCAACAGTTCGTTGTTCGGTGCAACGACGATAACCGGCATATCCGCGTCAATCAGCGCCAGCGGGCCGTGTTTCAGCTCGCCTGCAGCGTAGGCTTCAGCGTGAATGTAAGAGATCTCTTTCAGCTTCAATGCGCCTTCCAGCGCGATTGGGTACTGATCGCCACGGCCCAGGAACAGCGCGTGATGTTTGTCAGAGAAATCTTCTGCCAGAGCTTCAATGCGTTTATCCTGAGACAGCATCTGCTCAATACGGCTCGGCAGCGCCTGCAGACCATGCACAATGTCATGTTCAATGGAGGCATCCAGACCTTTCAGGCGAGACAGCTTCGCCACCAGCATCAACAGCACAGTTAACTGAGTGGTGAATGCTTTAGTGGACGCCACGCCGATTTCCGTACCCGCGTTGGTCATCAGCGCCAGATCGGATTCGCGCACCAGAGAAGAACCCGGAACGTTACAGATTGCCAGCGAACCAAGGTAACCCAGCTCTTTCGACAGACGCAGGCCCGCCAGGGTATCCGCGGTTTCGCCAGACTGTGACAAGGTGATCATCAGGCTGTTACGACGCACGGCAGATTTACGATAGCGGAATTCAGAGGCGATTTCGACGTCGCACGGAATACCTGCCAGCGATTCAAACCAGTAGCGGGAAACCATACCGGAGTTATAAGAAGTACCACAGGCGAGGATCTGAATATGCTCAACCTTCGACAGCAGTTCGTCGGCGTTCGGTCCCAGCTCGCTTAAATCAACCTGACCGTGGCTGATGCGCCCGGTAAGGGTGTTTTTTATCGCGTTCGGCTGTTCGTAGATCTCTTTCTGCATGTAGTGACGGTAAATACCTTTATCGCCCGCGTCATATTGCAGATTGGATTCGATATCCTGACGTTTTACTTCCGCGCCAGTTTTATCGAAGATGTTTACCGAACGGCGAGTGATTTCCGCAATATCGCCCTCTTCAAGGAAGATAAAGCGACGGGTCACCGGCAACAGCGCCAGCTGGTCAGAAGCGATAAAGTTTTCGCCCATACCCAGGCCAATCACCAGCGGACTACCAGAACGTGCCGCTAGCAGGGTATCCGGGTGACGGGAGTCCATGATCACTGTACCGTACGCACCGCGCAGCTGCGGGATAGCACGCAGAACAGCCTCACGCAGAGTCCCGCCTTGTTTCAGCTCCCAGTTCACCAGATGGGCAATCACTTCGGTGTCGGTTTCAGAAACGAAGGTATAGCCACGCGCTTTTAACTCTTCACGCAGCGGTTCATGGTTTTCGATGATGCCATTATGCACCACCACAATGTGTTCAGAAACATGCGGATGCGCGTTAGCTTCTGAAGGTTCACCGTGGGTCGCCCAGCGAGTGTGAGCAATACCGGTGCCGCCATGCAGAGGATGTTCTTCCGCTGCCTGAGCCAGCATCTGGACTTTACCGAGGCGACGCAGGCGAGTCATATGACCTTCCGCATCAACAACGGCCAGACCGGCAGAGTCATATCCGCGGTATTCCAGACGACGTAAACCTTCAAGAAGGATTTCTGCTACATCACGTTGCGCGATCGCGCCAACAATTCCACACATAGTTTTTGATTCCGATTTATATCGTTGTCGGTCAACCTGTATGCCCGTTTTTTCGGGCGCCCCGAGCCTTGTAGAGAGTGGGGTTATTTTTATAGTTACTGCTTGTGGGAGGGAGATTATGTTATCTCCTCATCCCAGATGACCGGATTACCCGGCCAGAATTACTTTTTCTTTACCGGACGACGCCAGCCTTCTTTCTGAGTCTGCGGCACACGGCTGATAGCTAATGCATTTTCGCCGACATTACGCGTCACAGTTGTACCCGCAGCAATGGTCGCGCCTTTGCCTACTGTTACCGGGGCCACCAGCTGAGTGTCGGAACCGACAAACACATCGTCGCCGATAATGGTCTTAAATTTATTCGCACCATCGTAGTTGCAGGTAATGGTTCCCGCGCCGATGTTAACGTTATCGCCAATTTCCGCATCGCCCAGGTAAGTCAGATGCCCGGCTTTCGTGCCTTTACCCAGACGCGCTTTTTTCATCTCAACGAAGTTACCAACGTGTGCACCTTCCAGCAACTCAGCACCAGGACGCAGACGGGCAAACGGGCCAATAGTACAGGCCGCTGCCAGATTCGCGTCTTCCACAACGGTATACGGACTGATTTCGCAATCATCGCCAATCACGCTGTTTTTAATCACGCAACCGGTGCCGATTTTCACGCGATGACCGAGAGTCACGTTGCCCTCGATGATAACGTTAGTATCAATTTCAACATCGCGCCCGTGAGTAAGCGTACCGCGCAGATCAAAACGCGCCGGATCGCGCAGCATAACGCCTGCTAACAGCAGTTTTTCAGCCTGTTCGGACTGGTAAACGCGCTCCAGACGGGAGAGTTGCAGGCGGTTATTCACACCTTCTACTTCGCTTAAACGTTGCGGATGAACGGCGACGATTTCACGCCCTTCCTGATACGCCAGCGCAATAATGTCGGTGATGTAGTATTCGCCCTGAGCATTATTGTTGGTCAGCTTCGCCAGCCAGCGTTTCATATCTGCGCCGTTGGCAATCAGAATGCCGGTGTTGATCTCCTGAATCTGACGCTGCTCGTCGGTGGCATCTTTGTGCTCAACAATGCCGGTAACTTTGCCATTTTCACGGGTGATACGTCCATAACCGGTCGGATCATCCAGTTTCACCGTCAGCAGACCAATGCCACCCTGGGGTTTAGCATCACGCAGGCGCTGGAGTGTTTCGACAGAGATCAGCGGCACGTCGCCGTAGAGCATTAAAATGTCTTCATCATCGGCAAAGAAAGGTGCGGCCTGCTGCATTGCATGACCCGTACCCAGCTGCTCTGCCTGAAGCACCCAGTTAAGGTTGTCGTCTTTCAGCGCCTGTTTAAGCAGATCGCCGCCGTGACCGTACACCAGGTGAACGTGCGCTGCGCCTAATTCATTCGCAGCATCAATGACATGCTGAACCATCGCTTTCCCGGCAAGGGTATGCAGCACTTTCGGAAGATCGGAATACATGCGCGTGCCTTTGCCTGCGGCAAGGATCACTACGCTCATAGCATTATTCAACATACGCGTCCTGACTGTAATTTGAGAACGAATTTAAACCGCTTCACCTTGAAAAAACTACATTTTTTTCATCGTGAAATGGACAGAGGATAAATTGTTCAATAACGGATTATCCCCGCTGACGAAAGTGCCATTTTCGACCATCGTCACGCCTTTTATCTGCAGAAAATTAAGGCAGTACCTTCATTTAAGCGTCAGGTGGATGTTTTTGCTCTTATTTCGATCAATGAATAAACGGGAAAACAGGGGTGTTTTATATCAGCAGGATCTATGTGAACGCTCTTCAGGACGGGTCAACGCGTAAAAAAAGCCAGCCTGTTTCCAGACTGGCTTTTGTGCTTTTCAAGCCGGTGTTACATCGCTTTTTTGGTCAACTCGATAACGCGCAGCTGCGCGATCGCTTTGGCCAGTTCCGCAGACGCCTGAGCGTAATCTACGTCGCCGTGAGAGCTGCTAATGTGCTCTTCAGCCTTACGTTTCGCTTCCATGGCTCGCGCTTCGTCGAGATCCTGGCCGCGAATTGCGGTGTCGGCCAGAACGGTCACGTTGCCAGGCTGCACTTCAAGAATGCCGCCAGACAGATAGATAAACTCTTCGTGACCGTGCTGTTTCACGATGCGAATCATACCAGGCTTAATGGCGGTGAGCAGCGGTGCGTGGCCAGGGTAGATCCCCAGTTCACCTTCGCTACCCGTTACCTGGATTTTCTCGACCAGACCAGAGAACATTTGTTGCTCTGCGCTGACGACGTCCAGGTGGTAAGTCATTGCCATATCACCCTCCGATTAAGGCGTTAAAGTTTTTTGGCTTTTTCCACAGCTTCTTCGATGGAACCGACCATGTAGAACGCCTGCTCCGGCAGGTGATCGTATTCGCCTTCCATGATGCCTTTAAAGCCACGGATGGTGTCTTTCAGGGAGACGTATTTACCCGGAGAACCGGTGAATACTTCTGCCACGAAGAACGGCTGGGACAGGAAGCGCTGGATCTTACGAGCACGCGCTACCACCAGTTTGTCTTCTTCAGACAGTTCATCCATACCCAGGATGGCGATGATGTCTTTCAGTTCCTGATAACGTTGCAGGATGGACTGAACGCCACGCGCGGTGTCGTAGTGTTCCTGACCAACCACCAGCGGGTCCAGCTGACGGCTGGTGGAGTCCAGCGGGTCAACGGCCGGGTAGATACCCAGAGACGCGATCTGACGGCTCAGTACCACGGTTGCGTCAAGGTGCGCAAAGGTGGTTGCCGGAGACGGGTCAGTCAAGTCATCCGCAGGTACGTATACCGCCTGTACGGAGGTGATAGAACCAGTTTTGGTGGAGGTGATACGTTCCTGCAGAACGCCCATCTCTTCCGCCAGGGTCGGCTGATAACCTACCGCTGAAGGCATACGGCCCAGCAGTGCGGATACTTCCGTACCGGCCAGGGTGTAACGATAGATGTTGTCAACGAACAGCAGAACGTCACGACCTTCGTCACGGAATTTCTCAGCCATGGTCAGACCGGTCAGAGCAACGCGCAGACGGTTTCCCGGCGGCTCGTTCATCTGGCCATACACCAGGGATACTTTGTCGATAACGTTGGAGTCGGTCATTTCGTGGTAGAAGTCGTTACCCTCACGAGTACGTTCACCTACGCCCGCAAACACAGAGTAACCGGAGTGCTCGATCGCGATGTTACGAATGAGCTCCATCATGTTTACGGTTTTACCTACACCCGCACCACCGAACAGACCAACTTTACCGCCCTTAGCGAACGGACACATCAGGTCGATAACTTTGATACCGGTTTCCAGCAGTTCCTGAGAGTTTGACAGCTCTTCGTAGGAAGGTGCTGCGCGGTGAATCGCCCAACGCTCTTCTTCACCGATCTCGCCTTTCATGTCGACCGGTTCACCCAGTACGTTCATGATACGGCCCAGAGTCGCTTTACCTACCGGGACTTCGATCGGGTGTTCGAGGTCTTTTACATCCAGACCGCGACGCAGACCGTCGGAGGAACCCATTGCGATGGTACGCACGATACCGCCGCCGAGCTGCTGCTGAACTTCCAGCACCAGACGCTCATTACCATTTTGCACCTCAAGAGCATCGTACACGCGCGGTACGGCATCCTGAGGGAATTCGACGTCAACTACGGCGCCGATTACCTGGACAATCTTTCCAGTAGCCATCTTAAATCCTCTACGAAATAACCTGTTTAAACCGCGGCGGCCCCCGAGACGATCTCGGTGAGTTCCTGAGTAATGCTGGCCTGACGAGCTTTGTTGTATACCAACTGCAGCTCTTTAATCAGGCTGCCGCCATTGTCGGTCGCGGCTTTCATCGCCACCATACGGGCGGCCTGCTCGCTGGCCAGGTTTTCAACCACGCCCTGATAAACCTGAGATTCGACATAACGACGCAGCAGGGTATCCAGCAACGCCTTCGGATCGGGTTCGTACAGGTAATCCCAGGATTTATGTTTCAGATCATCATCATCTGATGCCGGTAACGGCAGCAGCTGGCTGATGGTCGGAACCTGAGACATGGTGTTAATAAATTTGTTGCTGACAATGTAAAGCTTGTCCAGACGGCCTTCGTCGTAGGCCTGCAACATCACTTTTACCGGACCGATCAGTTCGGACAGGGAAGGGTTATCCCCCATGCCGGTGACCTGGGCAACAACATTGCCGCCCACGGAGTTGAAGAACGACACGCCTTTCGAGCCGATCATTGCGAGGTCGCATTGAACGCCTTTGTCGGTCCAGGTCTTCATTTCCGCCAGCAGTTTTTTGAACAGGTTAATGTTCAAACCACCGCACAAACCACGGTCGGTCGACACCACCAGGTAGCCCACGCGTTTAACGTCGCGGTCTTCCAGGTAAGGGTGCTTATATTCCAGATTACCGTGTGCAAGGTGACCAATCACTTTGCGCATGGTTTCTGCATAAGGACGGCTGGCCGCCATGCGATCCTGCGATTTACGCATTTTGGAAGCGGCGACCATCTCCATCGCTTTAGTGATCTTTTGCGTGTTCTGGACGCTTGCGATCTTACTACGTATCTCTTTTGCGCCGGCCATGAGCTTCTCCTCAATGCCTTGCGGCCTGCCCTAAGGCAAGCCTCCAGACGTTACCAGGATTGGGTTGCTTTGAAGGAATCGAGGATGCCTTTCAGCTTGCCTTCGATTTCGTCGTTGTAGCCACCGGTCTGGTTGATCTCTTGCATCAACGGAGCGTGATCACGGTCGACGTAAGCCAGCAGAGCGGCTTCGAAGCTGCCAATTTTCGACAGTTCAACATCCGCCAGGTAACCACGTTCTGCTGCGAACAGAACCAGAGACTGCTGCGCAACGGACATCGGCGCATACTGTTTCTGTTTCAGCAGTTCGGTCACTTTCTGACCGTGGTCAAGCTGCTTACGTGTTGCATCGTCAAGGTCGGATGCAAACTGAGAGAACGCTGCCAGTTCACGATACTGTGCCAGAGCGGTACGGATACCACCGGACAGTTTTTTCATGATCTTGGTCTGTGCTGCACCACCAACACGGGATACGGAAATACCCGGGTTAACCGCAGGACGAATACCGGCGTTGAACAGGTTGGTTTCCAGGAAGATCTGACCATCGGTAATGGAGATTACGTTGGTCGGAACGAACGCAGAAACGTCACCCGCCTGAGTTTCGATAATCGGCAGTGCGGTCAGAGAACCGGTTTTCCCTTTCACTTCACCTTTGGTGAAGGCTTCAACGTATTCGGCGTTAACACGTGCAGCACGCTCCAGCAGACGAGAGTGGAGGTAGAAAACGTCGCCCGGGAATGCTTCACGTCCTGGCGGACGACGGAGCAGCAGGGAGATCTGACGGTAAGCAACAGCCTGTTTAGACAGGTCATCGTAAATGATCAGCGCATCTTCACCGCGGTCACGGAAGTATTCGCCCATTGCGCAACCGGCATACGGTGCCAGGTATTGCAGTGCAGCGGATTCAGACGCGGTTGCTACCACAACGATGGTGTTAGCCAGTGCGCCGTGCTCTTCCAGTTTACGTACCACGTTAGAAATGGTGGACGCTTTCTGGCCGATAGCGACATAGATACATTTGATACCGGAATCGCGCTGGTTGATGATGGCATCGATAGCCAGTGCGGTTTTACCTGTCTGACGGTCACCGATGATCAATTCACGCTGACCACGACCGATTGGGATCATGGAGTCAACGGCTTTATAACCGGTCTGTACCGGCTGATCTACGGACTGACGTTCGATAACGCCCGGAGCGATTGCTTCTACAGCAGAGAAGCCGTCGTGATCCAGCGGACCTTTACCGTCGATTGGTGCACCCAGAGTGTTAACCACACGGCCCAGCAGGCCACGGCCAACCGGAACTTCCAGGATACGGCCAGTACACTTAACTTTCATGCCTTCGGCAAGGTCAGCGTACGGACCCATAACAACCGCACCTACAGAGTCGCGCTCGAGGTTCAGTGCGATAGCGTAACGGTTACCCGGCAGGGAGATCATTTCACCCTGCATACAATCGGCCAGGCCGTGAATGCGGATAACACCGTCACTTACAGAAACAATAGTACCTTCGTTGTGAGCTTCACTCACAACATTGAACTGAGCAATGCGCTGCTTGATCAGTTCGCTGATTTCGGTGGAATTCAGTTGCATGCTCCAGTCCCCTTAAGACTGCAAGACGTCTGCAAGGCGCTCAAGACGACCGCGTACGCTGCCATCAATGACCATATCACCCGATCGGATGATAACGCCAGCCATTACAGACTTATCGATTTTGCAATTCAGCTTAACTTTGCGTGACAGACGTTTTTCCATCGCAGCAGAAATTTTCGCGAGCTGTTGTTCACTCAGTGCGGCAGCGGAAATGACGTCTACCTCAGCGGTAGCCTCACTCACGGCACGAAGGTGAATAAACTGCTCCAGAACATCCGGGAG
Source organism: Shigella sp. FJ200513 (assembly GCF_040495915.1). NCBI lineage: Bacteria > Pseudomonadati > Pseudomonadota > Gammaproteobacteria > Enterobacterales > Enterobacteriaceae > Shigella > Shigella sp. FJ200513. Next base: position 13,055 of record NZ_JBDYCV010000062.1, read on the forward strand.
CGCGTTAAGACGACCATTTTCAGCCATTACCCGAATCAGGTTCTGACCGTTTTCGTCCAGTTGCTCACCACAAACTGCGATAAACGACTCGGCGAGCGTTTCTGGCGCAAGCGCGCCAGAGAGAAGCTCTGCCATTTGTTCGTTTTTGGTTACCTCGGCGGCAAACGTCAGCATGTCCTGCCAGCGTTCTACACTTTGGTGTTCGACGGCAAAGTCAAAAGCTGCTTTGGCGTAGGGGCGAGCTACCGTAATAAATTCAGACATCAGCCCCTCCCTCCTTACAGTTCAGCGACAAGTTTATCCACGATGTCGCTGTTAGCAGCTTCATCCACGGAACGTTCGATGATCTTCTCGGCGCCAGCAACAGCCAGGATAGCAACTTGCTTACGCAGCTCTTCACGGGCACGTTTACGCTCGGCTTCAATTTCTGCCTGCGCCTGGGCCACGATTTTAGTACGTTCCTGTTCTGCCTCAGCTTTCGCTTCGTCCAGAATCTGCGAGCGGCGTTTGTTCGCCTGCTCGATGATTACCTGGGCTTCCGCTTTCGCTTTTTTCAGCTGGTCGGTCGCGCTGGCCTTTGCAAGGTCAAGGTCCTTATGTGCTCGTTCTGCGGAAGCAAGGCCGTCAGCAATTTCTTTTTGACGTTTTTCGATGGCTGCCATTAATGGCGGCCATACGTACTTCATGCAGAACAGAACGAACAGGACAAACGCGATGGCCTGGCCGAGGATTGTTGCGTTAAGATTCACAGCACAATGCCTCTATTTAGTTAACGTTCTGATATTGCTCTTTAAATAAAAGCAACGCTTACTACGCGACAGCGAACATCACGTACAGACCCAGACCTACAGCGATCATCGGGATAGCATCCACCAGACCCATAACGATAAAGAACTGAGTACGCAGCAGAGGAATCAGATCAGGTTGACGCGCTGCGCCTTCCAGGAATTTACCCCCGAGGATGCCGATACCGATCGCAGCACCGATTGCCGCCAGACCCATCATCACAGCGGCAGCCATGTACAGCAGATCCATATTCAGGTTTTCCATGACAGTCTCCAGTTTGTTTCAGTTAAAACGTAGTAGTGTTGGTAAATTAATGTTCTTCAGACGCCATCGACAGATAGACGATCGTCAGAACCATGAAGATGAAGGCTTGCAGCGTAATGATCAGGATGTGGAAAATGGCCCACGGCACATTCAGGATCCACTGTGACCACCACGGCAACAGACCAGCAATCAGAATGAAAATCAGCTCACCGGCATACATGTTACCGAACAGTCGCAAACCGAGTGAAACTGGTTTGGACAGCAGGCTTACCCCTTCAAGGATTAAGTTGACAGGAATGAACGCCCAGTGATTGAACGGCTGCAGCGTCAACTCTTTCGTGAAGCCGCCGATGCCTTTCATTTTGATGTTGTAGAACAGAATCAGGATAAATACGCCCAGTGCCATAGACAGCGTTACGTTCACGTCCGCAGACGGAACCACACGCAGTGCAGGCAGACCCAGTACATGTTCAGCAATGTACGGCAGCAAGTCGATAGGCAGTAAATCCATCAGATTCATCAGGAATACCCAGACGAAGATCGTCAGGGCCAGCGGAGCAATCAGCTTGCTTTTGCCATGGTACATGTCTTTCACGCTACCATTAACAAAGCCGATCACCAGCTCAATCGCGGTCTGAAACTTACCTGGCACACCGCTGGTCGCCTTTTTGGCTACGCTACGGAATAAAACCAGGAACAACAGACCCAGCACCACCGAGAAGAACATGGAGTCAATATTGATTGTCCAGAAGGTGGCTGGGGGGTTTTGTGGATCCACCAGCGAGAATGTACGCAGGTCCAGCTGAAGGTTATTCAGGTGGTGTCCTATGTAATCCTGCGGCGTCATATTTTCTGAAGCCATGATGCCTTTTACCCTTTGTTGTTAATTACAGCCGGTGCCAGTATCTGAACCACCAGCACCAAAACCCACGTAACGATCAGCGGCAAGAATACCGCCTTTAAAACCGCCAACGCCACCACCAGTAACACCAACATCGCCAGAACTTTGAAAGCTTCGCCAAATGCGAATGTCCAAGCCACCCGGCCTTTCGCTGGTGTATGCGCCTGGTGACGCCAGGCAAATATCATAAACAAAACGTTAGGCAGAAAGACTGCCAGGCCCCCGCTTATTGCAGAGACGCCCCAGAAGGGGTCTTTGAGGCTGAACAGCAATCCACTTGCTATCACCACCAGTAACTGAACGAGCAGAAGCTTCCGAGCAACGTTTCGACTCACGAGCGACACAGACATCACGTTTTTCACTCCTGCTCCCTTCGAGGTATGCCGCGTGTCGTATAAAACTTTCTTTAAGGCTTAGAGTCAAGCATCAAAAAGCGGTCAAATTATACGGTGCGCCCCCGTGATTTCAAACAATAAGTAGCCAAAAGGTGAATAAATGTTTAAATATTTTTCCAGTGCATACAATTGCGACTTTTCCGCTACCCCTGTTCGATCATGAAAAACTGTAAATAACGCGTAAACACTGGTGATAAAGCGTGCTTCAGATCACATATTGCGCATGTTCGCGCACAGCATATTTATTTACTTGGCAAATGATGCCTTTACAAGTTTATGATATTTCAGTCTAAAAACAGATACTGTTTTAATAAATAACATTTACACAACAAAAACCACTCATTGACATTTTTAATAATGTTTTAACAGCCAATGATGGTTCTTAGCGCCGATTTTTAGCAGACTGATATTTTCACTAATGACTTATTTTCTGCTTACCAAAAAAAGCCACGTTATCTTGTTGATGCAAAAGAGTGAACGTGGCGTTAAATGTAACCAGTTATATCAGTAGAAAACCTGGTTGTTGTTAACAGTCTAACCGGTCAATTTTTTATGATTTTTTTGATAAAAATTAAATTTTATTTGCTTTAATCACCACCAGATGACGTTCGCCATCCAGGGCTGGAACCTGAAGTTTAACCACTGATTCGACCTGATATTCTTCGGGCAACAAAGCGATTTCATCTTCCGGCATTTGCCCTTTCAGCGCGTAGAAACGGCCTTGCTCACCAGGAAGATGGTGGCACCAGCTCACCATATCGTTCAGAGAGGCAAAAGCGCGGCTAATTACGCCATCAAATGGCGGCTCTGAAGGAAACTCTTCTACCCTGCTCTGTACTGGTTCAATATTCTCCAGTTTAAGCTCATGTTGCACCTGACGAAGGAAACGCACGCGTTTACCAAGGCTATCCAACAGAGTGAAATGGGCTTCAGGACGCACGATAGAGAGTGGAATGCCTGGCAGTCCTGGTCCGGTGCCGACATCGATAAACCGTTCACCTTGCAGATACGGTGCCACCACAATGCTATCGAGAATATGGCGTACCAGCATCTCATTAGGATCGCGGACCGAAGTCAGGTTGTACGCTTTGTTCCATTTATGCAGCATATTCACGTAGGCAATAAGCTGGTTTTTCTGGTGATCAGTAAGCGAAATACCTGCGTCTTTCAGCAGTAAGGAGAGTTTGTTGAGCACGGTGATTACCTGTTCTTGATGCGTTGCCTGGTAAGCGGGTGCTTACCAGGCATTTTTAATGCGTTATGCGCTACGACGCAGCATACCCTGTTTTTTCAGCCACACCAGCAGAATGGAGATGGCCGCAGGCGTGACGCCAGAAATACGCGAAGCCTGGCCGATAGAGGCCGGTTTGTGATCGTTAAGTTTGGCGATCACTTCGTTAGAAAGACCGGATATCTGGCGGTAATCCAGTGTCGCGGGTAGCAGGGTGTTCTCGTTACGCAGCTGCTTTTCGATCTCATCTTGCTGGCGCGCGATATAACCTTCGTATTTAACCTGAATCTCAACCTGTTCCGCCGCCTGTTCGTCTGTCAACGCAGGGGCAAACGGCGTCAGCGTGGTTAATTTTTCATAAGTCATTTCCGGACGACGCAGCAGATCTTCACCACTGGCTTCACGGGAAAGCGGCGCAGTCAGGTGAGCATTCACTTCGGCTGCAGCTTCCGCCGACGGGGTTACCCAGGTCGATTTCAGACGCTGACGCTCACGCTCGATATTCTCAAGTTTCTCGTTAAAGCGCGCCCAACGTTCGTCATCCACCAGGCCCAGTTCACGACCGATTTCAGTCAAACGCAGATCCGCATTATCTTCGCGCAGCATCAGACGATATTCTGCGCGCGAAGTAAACATACGATACGGTTCTTTGGTTCCTAAAGTGCACAGGTCATCAACCAGTACGCCGAGATACGCCTGAGAACGTGCCGGAGCCCAACCTTCTTTGTCAGCAGACAGACGGGCAGCGTTAAGACCGGCCAGCAAACCTTGCGCAGCGGCTTCTTCGTAACCGGTAGTGCCGTTAATCTGACCAGCAAAGAACAGCCCCTGGATAAACTTGCTCTCCAGCGTCGGTTTCAGGTCGCGAGGATCGAAGAAGTCATACTCAATGGCATAACCCGGACGCACGATCTTCGCGTTTTCCATCCCCTGCATAGAGCGGACGATTTGCATCTGCACATCGAACGGCAGGCTGGTGGAGATACCGTTCGGATAAATTTCATTAGAGGTCAGTCCTTCCGGTTCAAGGAAGATCTGATGCTGATTTCTGTCTGCGAAGCGCATGACTTTGTCTTCGATCGACGGGCAGTAGCGTGGGCCGACACCTTCGATCACCCCTGCATACATTGGGCTACGATCGAGGTTACTGCGGATCACATCATGGGTTTTCTCGTTGGTATGAGTGATATAACACGGCACCTGCTGGGGATGCAGGGACGCATTGCCCATAAACGAGAATACCGGCATTGGGTTATCGCCATGCTGTTGCGCCAGCACGCTAAAGTCGATGGTTCGAGCATCAATACGCGGCGGAGTACCGGTTTTCAGACGACCAACGCGCAGCGGCAGTTCACGCAAACGGCGAGAGAGCGGAATGGATGGCGGATCGCCAGCACGGCCACCGCTGTAATTATCCAGACCGATATGAATTTTGCCGTCGAGGAACGTCCCAACGGTGAGCACCACAGCTTTGGCACGGAACTTCAGTCCCATTTGGGTAACAGCACCGACCACGCGATCGTTTTCGACAATAAGATCTTCAACCGCCTGCTGGAAGATCATCAGGTTCGGTTGGTTCTCCAGCGCCGTACGTACCGCCTGACGGTAGCGCACACGATCCGCCTGAGCTCGGGTAGCGCGAACCGCCGGTCCTTTGCTTGCGTTTAGTATCCTAAACTGGATACCCGCTTGATCGATCGCTTTCGCCATCAGACCGCCGAGTGCATCCACTTCTTTTACCAGATGTCCCTTCCCAATACCGCCGATCGCCGGGTTGCAGCTCATCTGCCCCAGAGTGTCGATATTGTGTGTCAAAAGCAGAGTCTGTTGACCCATACGCGCCGCAGCCATCGCGGCCTCGGTGCCTGCATGACCCCCGCCAATGATGATGACGTCAAAAGGATCCGGATAAAACATGGTGATTGCCTCGCATAACGCGGTATGAAAATGGATTGAAGCCCGGGCCGTGGATTCTACTCAACTTTGTCGGCTTGAGAAAGACCTGGGATCCTGGGTATTAAAAAGAAGATCTATTTATTTAGAGATCTGTTCTATTGTGATCTCTTATTAGGATCGCACTGCCCTGTGGATAACAAGGATCCGATTTTTAAGATCAACAACCTGGAAAGGATCATTAACTGTGAATGATCGGTGATCCTGGACCGTATAAGCTGGGATCAGAATGAGGGGTTATACACAACTCAAAAACTGAACAACGGTTGTTCTTTGGATAGCTACCGGTTGATCCAAGCTTCCTGACAGAGTTATCCACAGTAGATCGCACGATCTGTATACTTATTTGAGTAAATTAATCCACGATCCCAGCCATTCTTCTGCCGGATCTTCCGGAATGTCGTGATCAAGAATGTTGATCTTCAGTGTTTCGCCTGTCTGTTTTGCACCGGAATTTTTGAGTTCTGCCTCGAGTTTATCGATAGCCCCACAAAAGGTGTCATATTCACGACTGCCAATACCGATTGTGCCAAAGCGGACCGCAGAAAGATCGGGCTTCTGTTCCTGCAATGCTTCATAGAAAGGAGAAAGGTTGTCCGGAATATCTCCGGCACCGTGGGTGGAGCTGATAACCAGCCAGATCCCCGAGGCAGATAAATCTTCCAACAGCGGACCGTGCAGCGTTTCGGTGGTAAAACCCACCTCTTCCAGCTTTTCAGCCAGGTGTTCTGCTACATATTCGGCACCGCCGAGGGTGCTGCCGCTGATAAGAGTGATATCTGCCATAAACCGCCACCTTTATTAAGAGTGGCGTATTGTACGCTGTGAACGCGTTGGGATCTACCTGTGGAAAAGTATGGGATTAAAAAAGCCGATCAGGGCTTGATGGTACGCATGATCGGGTTTTGCAGGACGATCAATGTCTCGGTGGACTGAATTTCATCAATTGTTTGGATCTTGTTGATAAGTACATGCTGGAGAGCGTCGATCGAACGGCACATAACTTTTATAAAGATGCTGTAGTGGCCGGTTGTGTAATAGGCTTCAGTGACTTCATCAAGGCTTTCCAGCTTTGCCAGCGCGGAAGGGTAGTCTTTGGCGCTCTTTAATATAATGCCGATAAAGCAGCCTACGTCATAACCGAGCTGCTTCGGGCTGACATCAATACGCGCCCCGGTAATGATCCCCGCCTGCTTCATTTTCTCTACTCGAACGTGAATCGTCCCCGGACTGACGCCAAATTGTTTCGCCAGTTCGGCGTAAGCGGTGCGCGCATTGCCCATTAATGCTTCCAGGATGCCACGGTCCAGATTGTCGATCAGATAATTTTCCATAGGATTTTCTTATGCAGATTGATGATTCATTCTATTTTAGCCGTCTTTTTTAATGAATCAAAAGTGTGTTAGGCTTTTTATTGAATGATTATTGCATGTGTGTCGGTTTTTGTTGCTTAATCATAAGCAACAGGACGCAGGAGTATAAAAAATGAAAACCGCTTACATTGCCAAACAACGCCAAATTAGCTTCGTGAAATCTCACTTTTCTCGCCAACTGGAAGAACGTCTGGGGCTGATCGAAGTCCAGGCGCCGATTCTTAGCCGTGTGGGGGATGGCACGCAGGATAACTTGTCGGGCTGTGAAAAAGCGGTGCAGGTAAAAGTGAAAGCTCTGCCTGATGCCCAGTTCGAAGTGGTTCATTCACTGGCGAAGTGGAAACGTCAGACCTTAGGGCAACACGACTTCAGCGCGGGCGAAGGGCTGTACACGCACATGAAAGCCCTTCGCCCCGATGAAGACCGTCTTTCTCCGTTGCACTCGGTCTATGTTGACCAGTGGGACTGGGAACGCGTAATGGGCGACGGTGAGCGTCAACTCTCGACTCTGAAAAGCACGGTAGAGGCGATCTGGGCGGGAATTAAAGCAACCGAAGCTGCGGTTAACGAAGAGTTTGGCCTGGCACCGTTCCTGCCGGATCAGATTCACTTCGTACACAGCCAGGAGTTACTGTCTCGTTATCCGGATCTCGATGCCAAAGGGCGTGAGCGGGCGATTGCGAAAGATCTTGGCGCGGTATTCCTCGTCGGGATTGGCGGCAAGTTGAGTGATGGTCATCGTCACGACGTGCGCGCACCGGATTATGATGACTGGAGCACCCCGTCAGAGCTGGGCCATGCGGGCCTGAACGGCGATATTCTGGTGTGGAACCCGGTACTGGAAGATGCGTTTGAGCTTTCTTCCATGGGGATCCGCGTGGATGCCGACACGCTGAAGCATCAGCTGGCGCTGACCGGTGATGAAGATCGTCTGCAGCTGGAATGGCATCAGGCGCTGCTGCGCGGTGAAATGCCGCAGACCATCGGCGGCGGTATCGGCCAGTCTCGTTTGACTATGCTGCTGCTGCAACTGCCGCATATCGGCCAGGTTCAGTGTGGAGTATGGCCAGCTGCTGTTCGCGAGAGCGTCCCTTCTCTGCTGTAATAATTTATCGCCGCCAGCGTCTGAGCAGGCGGCTTCGCATCCCGGTATCAAAGCGCCAGATATGATCGAAAATGCGCATGATGCCGGGTTTGCCGTGTGCCGACATCGCCACGGCATGAAAGCGATGCTGATGTACCCGCTGCAGCTCTTTCACTTTACTCGTCACGTCGTCAGGCAACCGCTGAGCGATAAAATCAGAAATCACCACCGCATCGGCATCAAACCATTCCCTGCTTTGCAAGCGTTCCATAATGGCGCGAAAACAACTGGCAAGATCGGTGCCGCCACGAAACTGCTGGCTTAAAAAACGGATTGCTTGTTCGATGCCTTGTGGGCCTGAAAGCTCATAACGGACGATCTCGGTGGAAAATAGCATAATATAACAGCGCCGGTTTTCAGCGAGAGCAATGCGCATCAAAGCCAGGCAGAACGCTTTCGCACACTGTTCATTAAAGCCGCCCATTGAGCCGGAAGTATCCACACAGACAATAAACGGCCCGCGCGGCTGTTCATCGTAATCTTTATGTACCACCGGACGTTCGAACACTTTTTCACGCCACGACTCACCGTGCAGGCGATAGGTGAGCAACTGTTTTTCCACCAGCCGACGGTAAAACTCATACTCCAGTTCCGTTATCCCTAGTGTCGCCAGTTCTGGCGGCAGGAGACGTAAAATATCATCGCTTTGTTGCAGACCATCAACCTGCTCAGGAACCGTCGCCGGTTCGCGCACCATGGTGCGGAAGGTTTCCATCTGCGCATCGTTGCGCGGTATTGATTTGGCTTCCCGAGAACGCCCCAGCTGCTCTGCCAGGCGTTTCAGTTCCGGCTGTTCGTTAAGAAATTCACCGTATTTCACAATAAACTGATAGTCGCCACGTTTAAGTTGACCGGCGCTCATATCCCACAGACGACCAGCTGCGGTATTGTTATCTGCGAGAATCGGTTCAAGTTGTCCGCTCAGCGTCATGCGTTCCTGAACTTCACTTAACAGTTGTTCGCGTTCTTCTTCTAATAGCTGTTGATTTAACGTCGTTGCTTGCACGATCAGACTTAAACGCCAACGCTGGAGAAAAAGCGTGTGTAACGCTGAAGTTATTGTGCTGTTAGCATCAACCAACTGCCGGGCTTGTTCTGCCCATGGGGAATTCAGACGATGCAGTAAGTCCAGGATCTGTGGTAGCTGCACAATAAACTGCGGCGTGGAGAGGAGCTGGCTTTGCTGATAGCACATCACCTCTTCGGTGAGTTCCGGCGGGACTCGGGCATCTTTCAGCCGACTGCGCAGCGCCTCACGCCAGCGGGGAACATCATCAGTGATTGCCGCCTTCAGTCGTGGGAATTTTTCAAAGAAGACCGCCAGCTGCGGTGAGGCCAGCAGTGCGATGATCATCTCTTCGATCAATCCCTCTTCGCTGACGGCCAGCATCACATTAAGCGTATCCAGCGTTAGCATTGTTGTGCCTGACGAATCTGTGCACCGACATCCTGTAGGCTGTCTTCAATGCGACCTAACCAGTCGCCAGGGATAAACAGACATTTTTGCTGTTCGCTGAATAAAGCGTGTTGCTTACGCCAGTCGCTTTCAAGCTCTTCCAGTTGTTGTTTTATTTCACCTGGCAGACCTTCAGCCGATGAACCGGGAAGTGCCAGCGTACTGCCTTGTAAACTTACATCGCGTACAACAAGATGTTGGGTGCTATCAACTTCCAGATTCAGTTTCTGGGCAAAGCCGATACCGTTCAGTTTGCCGCGAATTTCACCACCTTTACTCAGCCACTGTTCCAGCGCGCTACGCTCAAAGGAGATATGAACCACTTCCATATCATGCAGTTTTAACGGTTTTTGCAGCAGCAGAGTCAGAGTGGAAGCAGTAACGTTAACAGGAAGTTGATACTGCTGACGACGGCTGAAAATGCCGCCCAGACGAATTAACGTTAAGGCTGTTTTATCGCTTTGTTGCTGCTGGAGTTGCAGGTGACGTTGCACAATCGCGCCCAGGCGGGTCAACATCCCTTGCTGTTGCCAGGCATGACCGGTCATCAATACATCAATTTGTTGTTGTATCAAATTCAGGCTTTGCGCGTCATACCACAGGCAATCTTTCAGCAAAATGAGATCAACCGGGGCAACAGCACTGCGACCGCTAAAAAAGGCGCTGGCCTGCAATAAGCGGATCGCTTTTTTCCAGCGACGATCCGAGACATAAGGCGCATCCGGTAATTTATCCAGTTGCTGGCGCAGAATAAAAATCAGCTCAAATACATGATCGGGCAGCGTAATTTCACCAATCTCTTTCTGCCAGCGTTCATATTCTTCATCTGTGACCTGCAAGGCATCAGGAACCGGATTGTCGTTTTCATCCTGTTGACTGGTCAGCATGGAGCGGAAATTCGCTTTATCTTGCACTTTATCTAACCATAGACGAATCAGCATGCGGTCATATAACGCTTCCAGACTGCTGTCTGCTTCCGGCAGCTCGTTGGAGGCCGCCACCAGTAGACGCATCGGGATTTTTTCTACGTGTGCACCGTTGCGGAACTGGCGCTCGTTAATGGCGGTGAGCAAGGTATTAAGAATTGCCGGGCCCGCTTTCCAGATCTCATCCAGAAAGACGATTTCTGCTTCCGGCAGGTAACCGCTGGTTAAACGTTCATAGCGCCCTTCATCTTTTAGCGCCTGAATAGAAAGGGGACCAAAAACTTCTTCCGGCGTGGAGAAGCGGGTCATCAGATATTCAAACGCGCGGGCATTCTGAAAGGCGAATTTTAAGCGCCGGGCGATCAAACTTTTGGCAATACCTGGCGGGCCAAGGAGGAACACACTTTCACCACTTAATGCCGCTAATAAACACAAGCGGATGGCGTGGCTACGTTCATAAAGCCCCTTTTCCAACGAACTGCTCAGGCGGGAAATTCTTTCCGCTAATAAATGAGGGTGAGCCATAATGAAGTGGCGTCCTTTCGTCAAAAGTTCTGCGTAAATTGCGAGTATAGACGTTTCTTGCTGGTGACTAAAATAGTCTCAAAGGGGGGTAATACCGATCAGTTAAGGATCAGTTGACCGATCCAGTGGCTGTGTAAGAATCCGGAAACGCTCACTTGTTTCCGGATTTTT
>NZ_JBDYCV010000063.1:0-22568 GCF_040495915.1 Shigella sp. FJ200513
TAGTCTAAAAACTAGTATTAAGACTATCACTTATTTAAGTGATACTGGTTGTCTGGAGATTCAGGGGGCCAGTCTACCCACCTCCCCGAGAATCGCTTCCAGATGAAAAGACATATTGGGCAAATCTTTCAGTCTTTCCCGGGTATTGCGCGTGCTTTTCTCTTTCAGCGCTGCATCGAGAGAATATTTCGACAGACGCACCAGCTTCAGTTGATTTCGCCATAGACTTTCATCAACCCGATAGTAATTGAGGGTAACGGATCGGCCACACTTTTTATATGTCAGCCAGACAGGCGGATGTTTTACACAGTACTGTGCACTTTGCTCACAAGCCCGAAGATACAACTCACCATCAGAAACCATCGCAAACACCGTGTCGTCAACGGTCAGGCTGTAACTGCCAAACAATGATCGGTATTCAATTGTGCCCAACGTTGCCAGGTATTCTTGTGATTTATAGATCCGCTTATAGGAGAGGCTTTTCATAAAATTCCTTTTAAAATCATAACATAAAAGAATGATTCACATTAACGGATCCGTTAACTACGAAAATAGGCAACTTATTCTTAAGGGGCAAGATTAATTTATGTTTTCCCGTCACCAACGACAAAATTTGCGAGGCTCTTTCCGAAAATAGGGTTGATCTTTGTTGTCACTGGATGTACTGCACATCCATACAGTAACTCACAGGGGCTGGATTGATTATGTACACTTCAGGCTATGCACATCGTTCTTCGTCGTTCTCATCCGCAGCAAGTAAAATTGCGCGTGTCTCTACGGAAAACACTACAGCCGGGCTTATCAGTGAAGTTGTCTATCGCGAAGATCAGCCCATGATGACGCAACTTCTACTGTTGCCATTGTTACAGCAACTCGGTCAGCAATCGCGCTGGCAACTCTGGTTAACACCGCAACAAAAACTGAGTCGGGAATGGGTTCAGGCATCTGGGCTACCCTTAACGAAAGTAATGCAGATTAGCCAGCTCTCCCCTTGCCACACAGTGGAGTCAATGGTTCGCGCTTTACGCACGGGCAATTACAGTGTGGTGATCGGTTGGTTGACAGATGATTTGACTGAAGAAGAGCATGCTGAACTTGTTGATGCGGCAAATGAAGGTAACGCTATGGGGTTTATTATGCGTCCGGTAAGCGCATCCTCTCACACAACGAGACAACTTTCCGGGCTAAAAATTCACTCTAATTTGTATCATTAAGTAAATTTAGGATTAATCCTAGAACTTTTTTTGTCGCCCAGCCAATGCTTTCAGTCGTGACTAATTTTCCTTGCGAAGGCTTGTCTGAAGCGGTTTCCGCGTTTTTTTTCTGTAAATTGTCGCTGACAAAAAGATTAAACATACCTTATACAAGACTTTTTTTTCATATGCCTGACGGAGTTCACACTTGTAAGTTTTCAACTACGTTGTAGACTTTACATCGCCAGGGGTGCTCGGCATAAGCCGAAGATATCGGTAGAGTTAATATTGAGCAGATCCCCCGGTGAAGGATTTAACCGTGTTATCTCGTTGGAGATATTCATGGCGTATTTTGGATGATAACGAGGCGCAAAAAATGAAAAAGACAGCTATCGCGATTGCAGTGGCACTGGCTGGTTTCGCTACCGTAGCGCAGGCCGCTCCGAAAGATAACACCTGGTACACTGGTGCTAAACTGGGCTGGTCCCAGTACCATGACACTGGTTTTATTCCTAACAATGGTCCGACCCACGAAAACCAACTGGGTGCAGGTGCTTTTGGTGGTTACCAGGTTAACCCGTATGTTGGTTTTGAAATGGGTTACGACTGGTTAGGTCGTATGCCGTACAAAGGCGACAACATCAACGGCGCATACAAAGCTCAGGGCGTTCAGCTGACCGCTAAACTGGGTTACCCAATCACTGACGATCTGGACATCTACACTCGTCTGGGTGGTATGGTATGGCGTGCAGACACCAAGGCTAACGTACCTGGTGGCGCATCCTTTAAAGACCACGACACTGGCGTTTCTCCGGTTTTCGCAGGTGGTGTTGAGTACGCGATCACTCCTGAAATCGCTACCCGTCTGGAATACCAGTGGACCAACAACATCGGTGACGCAAACACCATCGGTACTCGTCCGGACAACGGTCTGCTGAGCCTGGGTGTTTCCTACCGTTTCGGTCAGGGCGAAGCAGCTCCGGTAGTTGCTCCAGCTCCGGCACCGGAAGTACAGACCAAGCACTTCACTCTGAAGTCTGACGTTCTGTTCAACTTCAACAAAGCAACCCTGAAACCGGAAGGTCAGGCTGCTCTGGATCAGCTGTACAGCCAGCTGAGCAACCTAGATCCGAAAGACGGTTCCGTAGTTGTTCTGGGTTACACTGACCGCATCGGTTCTGACGCTTACAACCAGGGTCTGTCCGAGCGCCGTGCTCAGTCTGTTGTTGATTACCTGATCTCCAAAGGTATCCCGGCAGACAAGATCTCCGCACGTGGTATGGGCGAATCCAACCCGGTTACTGGCAACACCTGTGACAACGTGAAACAGCGTGCTGCACTGATCGACTGCTTGGCTCCGGATCGTCGCGTAGAGATCGAAGTTAAAGGTATCAAAGACGTTGTAACTCAGCCGCAGGCTTAAGTTATCGTCTGGTAGAAAAACCCCGCTGCTGCGGGGTTTTTTTTGCCTTTAGTAAATTGAACTGACTTTCGTCAGTTATTCCTTACCCAGCAATGCCTGCAGATCCTGCTTAAGAGAAGACATTTTATTCGCGTATTTCTCTTTGTTTTCCGCATCTTCAATCAGCTGAACAATCGTTTCAGAAAGCGTTTTACCGCGACGCTGTGCAAGACCAGCCAGACGTTGCCAGACAATAAATTCCAGATCGATCGATTTTTTGCGCGTATGCTGGTGTTCCGCATTAAAATGGCGCTTCCGTCTGGCCCGAATGGTCTGCTTCATGCGATTGACCAGTTCCGGATTCATATGCTTGTCAATCCAGCCATTTACCAGCACGGGTTCATTTTCGAGCGAGAGCAACACATCGACGGCTTCCTGGGCGGCACTGGCTTCTATGTAACGGGTAATTAACTCCCCTTCGCGATGCTTCTTCACCAGATACTTCCATTTCCAACCGCTTTCAAGATTTTCAAGTTGTTGATATTTCATAGCGATCTCAATGTTACCGTGTAACTCTTTACAGAATATCAGCTTTTTAGGCCAGTGAAGAAAAGAATCTCCATCCTGTGAGCTTTAACGCCCAGCCAGGAGTATTGTCGGTGCTTTCTACGTGTGCTGTAGTGCCGGTTACGGTATAATCGCGGCTTTGACAACAGACTAAAAAACATCAACTTTGACCATTACGAAACTTGCATGGCGTGACCTGGTTCCTGATACCGATAGCTATCAGGAAATATTTGCTCAGCCACATTTGATTGACGAAAACGATCCTTTATTCAGTGATACTCAACCGCGACTGCAATTTGCGCTGGAGCAGTTGCTGCATACGCGAGCATCCTCCTCTTTTATGCTGGCTAAGGCCCCGGAAGAGTCTGAGTATCTGAATCTTATTGCCGATGCCGCGCGTACGCTACAAAGCGATGCAGGCCAACTGGTGGGCGATCACTATGAGGTTTCCGGCCACTCCATCCGCTTACGTCACGCAGTGAGTGCAGATGATAATTTTGCGACTTTAACGCAAGTTGTCGCTGCCGACTGGGTAGAAGCGGAGCAACTCTTTGGCTGCCTGCGCCAGTTTAATGGCGACATTACCCTGCAGCCTGGTCTGGTGCATCAGGCAAATGGCGGTATTCTCATCATCTCTTTGCGTACACTGCTGGCGCAACCTCTGCTGTGGATGCGGCTGAAAAATATCGTTAACCGCGAGCGTTTTGACTGGGTTGCGTTTGATGAGTCGCGCCCTCTCCCCGTCTCTGTGCCTTCAATGCCATTGAAGCTGAAAGTCATTCTGGTAGGCGAACGCGAATCATTGGCTGATTTCCAGGAGATGGAGCCAGAGCTTTCAGAGCAGGCTATTTATAGCGAATTTGAAGATACTCTGCAGATTGTCGATGCGGAGTCAGTAAGCCAGTGGTGTCGCTGGGTGACATTTACCGCCAGACATAATCACTTACCTGCCCCGGGAGCGGATGCTTGGCCGGTACTTATCCGCGAAGCAGCACGCTACACCGGTGAACAAGAAACACTTCCGCTTAGCCCGCAGTGGATCCTCCGCCAGTGTAAAGAGGTCGCCTCCCTGTGTGATGGCGACACCTTCTCCGGCGAGCAGCTAAACTTAATGCTGCAGCAGCGTGAATGGCGCGAAGGTTTCCTCGCTGAACGTATGCAGGATGAGATCCTTCAGGAGCAAATCCTGATTGAAACCGAAGGCGAACGCATCGGGCAAATTAACGCCCTTTCGGTCATTGAATTTCCGGGTCATCCACGCGCTTTTGGCGAACCTTCTCGCATTAGCTGCGTTGTGCATATTGGCGATGGTGAATTCACCGACATCGAACGCAAAGCGGAGCTTGGCGGCAATATCCATGCGAAAGGGATGATGATCATGCAGGCGTTCCTGATGTCGGAACTACAGCTTGAGCAACAGATCCCCTTCTCAGCATCGCTGACATTTGAGCAGTCATACAGTGAAGTGGATGGCGATAGTGCCTCGATGGCTGAACTCTGCGCCCTGATAAGCGCCCTCGCTGATGTGCCAGTGAATCAGAGTATCGCTATCACAGGTTCAGTCGATCAGTTCGGCCGCGTCCAGCCGGTCGGTGGTTTAAATGAGAAAATCGAAGGCTTCTTTGCTATTTGCCAGCAACGTGAGTTAACGGGGAAACAAGGTGTCATTATCCCCACTGCTAACGTTCGCCATTTAAGTCTTCACAGTGAACTGGTGAAAGCGGTAGAAGAAGGCAAATTCACCATCTGGGCAGTAGACGATGTGACTGACGCACTGCCGTTATTATTAAATCTGGTGTGGGATGGCGAAGGCCAAACGACGCTGATGCAAACCATCCAGGAACGTATCGCGCAAGCATCGCAACAGGAAGGACGTCACCGTTTTCCATGGCCATTACGTTGGCTGAACTGGTTTATTCCGAACTGATCGGACTTGTTCAGCGTACACGTGTTAGCTATCCTGCGTGCTTCAATAAAATAAGGCTTACAGAGAACATGGTAGATAAACGCGAATCCTATACAAAAGAAGACCTTCTTGCCTCTGGTCACGGTGAACTGTTTGGCGCTAAAGGCCCGCAATTGCCAGCACCGAACATGCTGATGATAGACCGTGTGGTCAAAATGACCGAAACGGGTGGTAACTTCGACAAAGGGTATGTTGAAGCAGAACTGGATATCAATCCGGATCTGTGGTTCTTCGGATGCCACTTCATTGGCGATCCGGTTATGCCGGGATGCCTGGGCCTGGACGCAATGTGGCAGCTGGTAGGGTTCTACCTCGGCTGGCTGGGCGGCGAAGGTAAAGGCCGCGCGCTGGGCGTTGGCGAAGTGAAATTCACTGGTCAGGTACTGCCGACAGCGAAAAAAGTGACCTACCGTATTCACTTTAAACGCATTGTTAATCGTCGTCTGATTATGGGTCTGGCAGATGGCGAAGTGCTGGTTGATTGTCGTCTGATCTATACCGCCAGCGACCTGAAAGTCGGTCTGTTCCAGGATACGTCTGCCTTCTGATTATCATCAGACAGAGTATCAAAAGGCGAAACCTCCGCAATGCGGAGGTTTCTTTTTAAAGAGACAGAATCAGGCCATTACTACCCTGTCCGCCATGGCTTCTCGCCAGCCTCCCAGCCATTGTGACCTTTGACTCAGCGTCTGATAGGGACACATTTCTTTTGAGCGTCCGGCGATGCCGGCCTGATAACCACGTTGATGTGCCCGTTCCAGGCGATCTCGTTTTTGTCTCTTCATGCCTCGTTTCCCTCATACTGGTTTCTGGTGGAAAAGAAAACAGTGATTACTAAATGTGCAATCACAGTTAAGCAATACCGCGAATCATAACTGCCGTCAATGCGCAAAATTCACGCCACTGTCATATTTGTGAGCTACACGGGCATGTCGGTTGTACAAAAAATGTGAAGAGGAACAAATTTTTCCGCACGTTAGAAACAAAAAAACCGCCTCAGGCAACATACCGGAGACGGTTATATTTACAAATCTTTATAATTAAGGTAGACGCTTTATCTCTTGTGCAATAGAAGCGGCTTCCTGACTCCAGACACCGGCCAGCACTTTAACCATCTCATCGTAACCATCCTGAGTTTGCACTCCTTCCAGACGGAACGGACGTTTGATCAGTTGTCCCTGGTGGTTCAACAGCCACTCACCACTGACAATGACCTTGCCATCATAGCGACCGTTAAACTCCGTTACGGTAACATTGAGCGTGTCCTGGGCGCTTCCCAGAGGCTGGGAGGCAACCACCCAGCCGGGCAGTTGCGTACTCAGGTTGGCAACCAGGGTGTTGCGCAACTGTTGATCCAACGGGCTGGCCCACAAGTTGTTGTTGGCAATCACATACTTCACATCACTGGTTTGATAAACCACACCATTCCCCGCCAGATAGTCAGGAACAGTGACCTGCTCTACCCATAACAGACGATTGCCCTGGCTGGCGGTACTTTGTGTACCGCTCTGCACCACAGGTAACTGGTAATAGTTTTTATTAATTTCGCCGGAGCTGCATCCGGCCAGCCACAGTGCTGCAATCGTCACTAGCCACTTTTTCATTGTTTCGCCCTCTTCGGCTCTGGATCTTTTTTGTCCTTCGCTTCAAATACCAGCGCGTTACTCTTCTCATTGAGCGTTTTCAGCACCGGTTGCAGTTCTCGCAACACCTGATCAAGGCGCTGCATATCCGCCACCATCTTGTTGTAGGCTGCGGAGCCAGGCTGGAAGCCCTGCATGCTGCGATTCAATTCACGCAACGTTGACTGCATATCCGTCGGCAACTGCTGCATCGACTGGCTGGCGAGGATCTTGTTCATGCTATCCAGCGTCGTTTGCAGGTTTTTCATTGTGCGCTGACTTTCAGAAAGCGTACTGGTTGCCTGTTCAATCATCGGATTCAATGGCAGTTTGTTGATCTTATCCAACGCTTCCATCAGTCGTTGCTGGATTTGCGCCAAGCCGCCGCTAACAGTCGGGATAATCTGATAACCATTAAATTCACGAATACCGGTTATTGCAGGCGTATTTGGATAGAAATCGAGATCAACATACAGTGCACCAGTGACCAGGTTTCCGGTTTTCAGCGATCCGCGTAAACCACGTTTCAACAATTCGCCAAGGTGCTCAACAACATCCGCATTTTCGCCAAGCTGCATTTTCAGCCGCTCTGGCTCGATACGAATCAGTACCGGAATACGGTAATCATCGTTAAATGTCTGACGCATATTCGGCGCAAAGAATGGCACTTTGCTTACGGTACCCAGGCGAATACCCCGGAATTCTACCGGAGCTCCCGGTTGCAGACCGCGTACCGAATCTTTAAAGAACATCAGATAATCAATGTGATCGGTGTACAACGAATCCTGAATGCTCTTCTGATCATCATACAAAACGAAAGCTGTTTTCGGTGCCACTGGCTGCCCTAAATCCAGACCTTCCGGCACATCAAAGCTAACACCGCCACTAAGCAGCGTTGTCAATGAGCCCATCTCCACACGCATCCCCGCTGACGTCAGATCAACCGCAATGCCACTATCTTTCCAGAAGCGAACATTGCTGGTCACCAGTCGGTCATAAGGTGCATTGATGAACAGTTGATAACTGATATTGCGTTTTTGCGTATCGAAGGTGCTGGTTTCAACCGAACCTACCCGATAGCCACGGAACAGCACCGGATCTCCTGGCGAGAGCTGCCCGGCTTTTTTGCTATCGAGAATCACACGGATACCTTTCGCATCAGGCGGGGCCAACGGTGGTGAGTCCAGCAAATCGTATTTATCCATTTTGCTGCCTTTCGCGCCTGGCTGCAGTTCGATATAAACTCCAGACAGCAGCGTTCCCAGGCCGCTAATCCCTTCGCGACCAATCTGCGGTTTCACCACCCAAAAGACGGTGTCTTTATGCAGCAATTTTTCCATACCGGAATTCAGCCGCGCTTTGATTTCAACGTGCGTCAAATCATCAGCCAGTGTGGCGCTTTCAACCACGCCGACGTCAACGCTACGGCTTTTAATGGTGGTTTTGCCACCTTCAATTCCTTCCGCATTCGCGGTGATCAGGGTCACTTCCGGTCCCTGATGGCTGTAATGATAAAAAAGAACCCAGGCCCCAATGAGCGCCGTGACGATAGGAAATATCCACACGGGAGACCAGTTCTTCACTTTCTGGATTTTGGCTTCCCCATTATTAGATTCCATACTGTCAGGACTCCTCATGCTCTGATTCAGGTTGACGATCCCACGACAAACGCGGGTCAAACGTCATAGCAGAAAACATTGTCATTATGACGACTAAAGCAAACATTAATGCACCCATTGCCGGATAAATACTCATTAAACCTCCCATACGCACCAGCGCCGAGAGCACCGCGATAACGAAAACGTCAATCATCGACCAGCGGCCTACAAACTCAACAACTTCATAAATCAAATGCATTCTTTCACTGTCGCGCTTGCCATGCCCTTTGGCATCCCAACACAGCCACGCGATGGCGATCATCTTTAACGTTGGCACCATAATACTGGCCAGAAAGATCACCGCAGCGACGGGATAAGAGCCTTCGCTCCATAACAGAATGACCCCAGCGAGAATCGTCGACGGCATCTTCGAGCCTAATAAATCCGTCACCATGATGGGCAAAATATTAGCCGGAAGATACAGCATGATGGACGTTACAAGCAGCGCGAGTGTCCACTGCAGGCTGTTTCTACGCCGAACGTACCCTTTGGTACTACAACGCGGGCACACGGGTTCATCAGCAGGAAGGATTGCCGTACAACAGGAGCACGAACGCAGCCCCTGACGTATCCCCGTGACGCCTGGTTTTAGCGGCTGGCGCAGTTCTGGCATCGGGGCGATGTCGTCCCATAACCAGCGACGATCAACGCACTGAAAAGCGCGCAGTTGCAGGACACAAAATAAACACCAGGGGAGAAAGCTGCTGCCTACCCCAATGCTGCCGTAAGCCATCAGTTTAACGAAACTGACCAGCACACCCGCGAGGAAAATCTCCGCCATTCCCCAGGTTTTGAGTTGAAAAAGCACCCGTGCCAGTTGCTCTTTTAAACGGACCGGTAATTCCGCGCGATTCACCAGTAACAGAATGGTTATCAGACAAAACGCGGGAACCAGTTGCACAAACAACAGGAAAAAGGTGCCGAGGCTGGCGTAGTCCTCAGAAAAAAGCACGCCGGGAATTTCCAGTAATGTAATTTCACTGGTAACTCCTGCAACGTTCATATTCACAAAAGGAAACAAGTTGGACAGCAACAGCATGAACAGTGCAGCCAACGCATAGGCGGTGGGACGCTGCCGAGGGGCATCCCACGCCACGGTTAACGTTGTGCCACACCGGGGACATGCCGCTTTCTGACCATGCTCAAGGCGCGGTAACGCCACCAGCATGTCACACTGCGAGCACAGGATGTGCTTCGCGGCATGATGATGTTCGCACATTGGTACTCCTTAATGATGCGCTATTTTACAGATGACTAACAAAGTGTTGGTTTTCATGCCTGATAAACCCAGTTCATCAGGCAATTTTACCGTTGTCAGCTGTCTCTGTTTAAATCGACTATTTTGCGATCAGCCACCATTTTTTAACGCTTCAAGATACTCCCAGCGTTCAAAGGCTTGCTCCAGCTCCTGCTCTGCAGCAGCCATATCAGCAAGCACTTTTTGCGTCTGCTCATGCGGCTGACTGAAGAAGGAAGCATCCGCCACTTGCGTCTGTAGGGCTTCCAGCTTCGCCTCCAGATCTTCGAGCAATTGCGGTAGCTGCTCCAGTTCGCGCTGCAATTTATAGCTTAGTTTGCTACTGCTGCGTTTTACAGTTTCTGCTTTTGGCGCGGCGGCTTCTTCGCTTTTTTTCACCGCAGGCTGTTTGAGTGCCACATATTGTTCTTGCTGACCACGGGCATCATGATAACCGCCAACATAACGACCAATTTTACCGCCGCCTTCGAAGATCCAGCATTCTGTAACGGTGTTATCGACAAACTGACGATCGTGGCTAACCAGCAATACCGTGCCCTGATAGCTGTCGATCAGTTCTTCCAGCAGTTCCAGCGTTTCGACATCAAGATCGTTGGTCGGTTCGTCAAGAATCAATAAGTTGCTTGGTTTGAGGAACAAACGCGCCAGCAGCAAGCGGTTCCGCTCACCGCCAGAAAACGCACGTACTGGCGTCATCGCCCGTTTCGGATGGAACAGAAAGTCCTGCAAATAGCCCAATACGTGGCGTGGCTTGCCATTAACCATCACCTCTTGCTTACCTTCGGCAAGGTTATCCATCACCGTTTTATCGGGATCCAGTTCCGCGCGGTGCTGATCGAAATAAGCCACTTCCAGTTTGGTGCCAACGTGAATACGCCCGCTGTCCGCTTGAAGCTGACCGAGCATCAGTTTCAGCAGCGTGGTTTTGCCGCACCCATTCGGACCAATCAGGGCAATTTTGTCGCCACGTAGAACCTGGGCAGAAAAATCTTTCACCAGTTGCTTACCGTTAACCTGGTAGCAAACGTCTTCCATTTCGAAAACGATCTTACCGGAGCGGCTGGCCTCTTCCACCTGCATCTTTGCGGTACCCATCACTTCGCGACGTTCACCACGTTCGCGACGCATCGCTTTCAGGGCGCGTACGCGGCCTTCATTACGGGTACGGCGTGCTTTGATCCCCTGGCGAATCCACACTTCTTCCTGCGCCAGTTTGAGATCGAACTCGGCATTTTGTAGTTCTTCCACGCGCAGGGCTTCTTCTTTTTCCTGCAGGTACTGGTCGTAATTCCCTGGATAGGTCACCAGCTTGCCGCGATCGAGATCAACAATGCGCGTCGCCATATTGCGGATAAACGAACGGTCGTGGGAGATGAAAATAATCGTCCCATTGAAGGTTTTAAGGAACCCCTCCAGCCAGTCGATGGTTTCGATATCCAGATGGTTAGTCGGTTCGTCCAGCAGCAATACGCGCGGATTGCTCACCAGCGCGCGTCCTAATGCCGCTTTACGCAACCAGCCGCCGGAAAGCGACGACAGCGCAACGTTAGGATCTAACCCCAGTTGCGCCAGCACTTCGTTGATGCGGTTTTCCAGCTGCCACAGGTTGTGGTGATCCAGCTGTTCCTGAACCTTCGCCAGTTCGTTGAGATTTTTCTCGCTCGGGTCGTTCATCACCAGGCGCGAAATATCGTGATAGCGTTTCAGATATTCCGCTTGTTCTTCAATGCCTTCGGCAACGAAATCATAAACGCTACCCTCAACGTTACGCGGCGGATCCTGTTGCAGACGAGCTACAATCAAATCTTGCTCATAAATAATGCGACCGTCATCCAGCCCTTGTTCACGGTTGAGGATTTTCATTAACGTCGATTTTCCTGCGCCGTTGCGGCCCACCAGACAAACACGTTCGTTATCTTCGATATGCAGTTCTGCGTTATCGAGAAGCGGCGCGTCGCTGAACGACAGCCATGCGCCATGCATACTGATTAATGACATTACTATTCCTTTCAGGCTGCGGTAATCAGCCAGCAGTTGTGGATCTGGCGGTTACGGGCGAAATCCTGGGAGAGCGTTTTTTGCGTAATTTCTTGTGCTTTCAGTCCCAGTTTTGCCAGGCCGTCGAGATCCATACGGAAGCCACGTTTGTTGTTCGAGAACATGATCGTCCCACCTGCACGCAGCAGACGTTTCAAATCTTTCATCAGCGCCAGATGATCGCGCTGAACATCAAACGCATCTTCCATTCGTTTTGAGTTAGAGAAGGTTGGCGGATCGATAAAGATCAGATCGAACTGTTCATTTGCCTCACGCAGCCACGCCAGGCAATCGGCCTGAATCAGGCGATGCGCACGCCTAGTCAGGCCATTCAGACGCAGGTTGCGTTCTGCCCATTCCAGATAAGTACGCGACATATCCACGGTGGTGGTGCTGCGTGCACCGCCTAATCCCGCATGCACGGTGGCGCTGCCGGTATAAGAAAACAGGTTGAGGAAATCTTTGCCTTTGCTCATCTGACCGAGCATACGGCGGGCGATACGGTGATCGAGGAACAGACCAGTATCGAGATAATCCGTCAGGTTCACCCACAAGTGAGCGTTATATTCGGTAACTTCAAGAAACTCGCCCTTCTCGCCCAGTTTCTGGTACTGGTTTTTGCCCTTATGGCGTTCACGGGTTTTCAGCACCAGTTTGTTTGGCGCAATCCCCAGTACCGAAATGGTTGCAGCGATAATATCGAACAGACGCTGACGCGCTTTGTGCGCATCAATAGTTTTTGGCGGCGCATACTCCTGCACCACCACCCAGTCGGCATAACGGTCAACGGCAACGTTATATTCCGGCAGATCGGCGTCATACAGGCGGTAACATTCAATCCCTTCCTGGCGTGCCCACTTCTCGAATTTTTTGAGGTTCTTACGCAGGCGGTTGGCGTAATCTTCCGCTACCATTGCCGGTTTACTGTCTGGTGTGCTTTCGGCAACGTGGTAATTTTTCTGTACGCAGTCCAGCGGGCCGTTTTTCGCCTTGTACTGTTTGTCTGCACGCAGCTGCAGGCAGCTTAGCAGATCCGGCGAGGCACTAAACAAAGAGAGATTCCAGCCACCGAACTGGTTTTTCATGATTCGGCCCAGCAGACTATGCAGCGCAATCAGCGCCGGTTCGCTGTCCAGACGTTCACCGTATGGCGGGTTGCTCAACACTGTACCGTACGGCCCTTTCGGCAGCGGATTGGTCAGTTGCGCGACATCTTTCACCTCAAAGGTGATCAGTTCACCAATCCCCGCAAGACGGGCGTTAGTGCGCGCACGTTGAATCACCCGTGCGTCGCTGTCCGAACCGTAAAAATGAGAGCTATACTCAGCTAGGCCTTTACGGGCGCGAGTTTGCGCTTCCGCTTTCACTTCCTGCCAGATAGCTTCATCATGCTGCGCCCAGCCGCTAAAGCCCCAACGCCCACGGTGCAAGCCTGGTGCGCGATCGGTCGCCAGCATCGCCGCTTCAATCAGCAACGTACCGGAACCACACATCGGATCGAGCAGCGGTGTTCCTGACTGCCAGCCGGATCGCATCACAATAGCGGCTGCCAGGGTTTCTTTGATCGGCGCAATACCAGCACGATCGCGATAGCCACGCAGATGTAAACCATCACCACTCAGATCAAGAGCGATACTGGCGGTTTCTTTATGCAGCCAGACGTTAACGCGGATATCCGGCGCATCGCGATCAACATTTGGACGCGGCAGATTTTTCCGTGTGAAAGCATCGACGATCGCGTCTTTCACTTTCATCGCGCCGTACTGACTGTTGCGGATGGTGTCATTCAAACCACTGAAGTGGACAGCGAAGGTCGCGCCAGGATTAAACATCTCTGTCCAGTTGATCGCCTGAACACCGAGATAGAGGTCTAAATCGCTGTAAACCTTACACTCGCCCAGCGGCAACATAATACGCGAGGCCAGGCGGCTCCACATCAGGCTCTGGTAAACAAGCCGTGTGTCGCCCTTGAAATGGACCCCACCCTGAACCACCTGGCATTCAACGGCCCCCAGATTTTCCAGTTCAGTTTTTAACAGCTCTTCCAGCCCACGGGCCGTACTGGCAAACAGAGAATTCATATCGTCACTTTTACTCTAAGAGCCTACCGCAGTAGGCGTAATTGTTGCAGTCAGTCTGGACATGGAGAGCGCGGAGAAACCGGAGCGTACACAAGTACGTGAGGATTTCGAGCACAACCCAGGGCCAAACTGACAAATAAAATAGCCTAACGGGACAGGCGCTAAGAAAATTGTTGCGCATTATAGCTAATAAGCGCGTCATGTCATAAAGTTGAGGGCTTATTTTCATTTGAGGACCGCACCGTGGCGACATTAACCCGGCTTTTTATTCATCCTGTTAAATCGATGCGCGGCATTGGTCTTACACATGCTCTGGCTGATGTCAGTGGTCTGGCCTTCGATCGCATCTTTATGATCACGGAACCTGACGGTACGTTTATTACCGCTCGCCAGTTTCCCCAGATGGTACGGTTTACTCCTTCACCTGTGCATGATGGCTTGCATCTCACCGCACCAGATGGCAGTAGCGCATATGTTCGTTTTGCTGATTTCGCCACACAAGACGCACCAACCGAAGTTTGGGGCACACATTTTACCGCGCGAATTGCGCCAGACGCGATCAACAAATGGCTAAGTGGATTTTTCTCCCGCGAAGTGCAATTACGCTGGGTGGGGCCACAAATGACCCGGCGCGTGAAACGCCACAACACTGTACCTCTGTCATTTGCTGATGGCTATCCTTACCTTCTTGCTAACGAAGCCTCGTTACGTGATCTCCAACAACGTTGTCCGGCCAGTGTAAAAATGGAGCAATTCCGCCCCAATCTGGTGGTTTCCGGCGCGTCAGCCTGGGAAGAAGATAGCTGGAAAGTGATTCGCATTGGTGATGTGGTGTTTGATGTGGTTAAACCTTGTAGCCGCTGTATTTTCACCACCGTCAGCCCAGAAAAAGGGCAAAAACATCCGGCAGGCGAACCATTAAAAACATTGCAATCTTTCCGCACTGCCCAGGATAACGGCGATGTCGATTTTGGTCAGAATTTAATTGCCCGTAATAGCGGCGTGATTCGCGTTGGCGATGAGGTGGAAATTCTGGCAACGGCTCCGGCAAAAATTTACGGCGCAGCTGCCGCTGATGATACCGCCAACATCACGCAACAACCGGACGCAAATGTAGATATTGACTGGCAGGGACAGGCATTTCGTGGAAATAACCAACAAGTGTTGCTGGAGCAATTAGAAAATCAGGGAATTCGTATCCCTTATTCTTGCCGCGCGGGCATTTGTGGAAGTTGCCGTGTTCAGCTTTTAGAAGGCGAAGTCACACCGCTGAAAAAATCAGCAATGGGCGATGATGGCACCATTCTTTGCTGTAGCTGTGTACCGAAGACTGCCCTTAAGCTGACGCGTTAGACTGCCTGTTCGAGGCTGAAGCTGTCAACATTCACCTGCGGTTTCAGCCTGTCGTTCATGATTTTAATGGCGTCGCCCAACTGCATCGCGCGACCCGCAATAACAACGCAGGGTTGTGCCAGCAGGCATAGCGCGGCATTTTCGCCAGATTCAACGACCAGCAAATTGACCTGCTCGTGAGTATCGCTCAACCAAACGCAGGCCGCATCGCCCGGCATGGGCACCCACATTTCACCATGGGAGACAAAATGCCAGCTTTTCGGCATTTGCGGTTTGAGATAACGAATTGCTACCAGTGCATTCAGCACCAGTTCGGCTTTTTGGTCTTTAGATAAATTAAAATCGCGGCACTTTTCTTCAAAAGAGAAATAGAGCGCGGCATCATCAACACAAAAGCCTGCGGGAGAAAAGGCATCTGGAGTCAACATTTTGCGCGCAAAACGTGAGCGAAATAGCATACCATTGGCTAAATCGAGCATCATTCGATCGTGCTCTTCATCGTAATACCAACGCCAGTTATCGTCTGGTTTAATTCGCATCTGCCTCTCCCCTACCCTATAAAACCGCAGCAACACAATCCATTGTCGCTTCGCTTAATAACCTCAACAATAAAAGTACAAAATGTCTAAATAAGCAACAACGATGAATATAAAACAACCAGGTCTGAAAATAAAGCCCTGATTATCTTATAAAGAGGAATTCGAAGAAATAATTAGATATGGGTAACGATTTCTTTAATCAGCGGCGGACCTTTAAAAATAAAACCAGAATAAATTTGCACCAGTGAGGCACCCGCAGCAATCTTTTCACGCGCAGCGATAACCGAGTCGATGCCGCCAACACCGATGATCGGTAAGCGACCGTTTAATTCTAGTGACAAGCGGCGAATAATTTCTGTGCTTTTTAACTGAAGCGGACGACCACTTAAGCCACCGGTTTGATCGCAATTTTTCATTCCCTGAACCAGAGAACGATCGAGAGTGGTATTGGTTGCAATAACGCCATCAATATTATGGCGAACTAAACTATCGGCAACCTGGATCAATTCGTCTTCAGAAAGATCCGGCGCGATCTTCACTGCGATCGGCACATATTTATGGTGCATCGCTTGCAAATCATTTTGCTTATTTTTAATCGCGGTTAAGAGATCATCCAGCGCTTCACCATATTGCAGCGTGCGTAATCCTGGGGTATTCGGCGATGAAATATTGATGGCGATATATCCCGCATAGGCATAGATTTTTTCCATACAAATCAGATAGTCATCTTTGCCCTGCTCCACTGGCGTATCTTTATTTTTGCCGATATTAATACCCAAGACGCCGTCATAATGGGCCTTTTTTACGTTCTCTACGAGGTTATCAACGCCAAGATTATTAAAGCCCATACGGTTGATCAAACCTTCGGCATCTACCAGACGAAAGAGACGCGGCTTGTCATTACCAGGCTGTGGACGTGGCGTGACGGTACCGATCTCGATCGATCCAAATCCCATCGCGCCTAACGCATCAATGCACTCCCCGTCTTTATCAAGACCGGCTGCCAGACCAAGCGGATTTTTAAACGTCAGGCCCATGCAGTTAACAGGTTTCGCAGGCACTTTCTGCCGCACCAGTGCTTCAAACGGTGTTCCGGTAATGCGGCGTAATTGCTGAAAAGTAAACTCATGAGCGCGCTCTGGATCGAGCTGGAAAAGGGCTTTACGAACGAAGGGGTAGTACATGAACTCTCCTGGATTCCCGGTGTGCAAACCGGGGGCGTATTATGTGCGAGTTCGGACCAAAAGGGAATTGACCTGCGGCAAAAAAAACGCAAACGTTTTCAGAACCTGTTTCAGGGCAGATTTTGCTCCTTCTTTGCACTCAACCCGCCGTAATCATTTATCGTCCGCCAGGCGACATGACACGGTGCTATTACCTGACACCAGTTTGTCTGACGCTGGCTTTTAGGCGGCACGACTCCCGCATTACTTAACGCTTTACCATTTACGCTCACCTGAATCAGGTTAATGTAGTAAGGCGTTGGGTTAGTGAGTTGTACACCCTGCGAATTCCGTGTCCAGCGTAATTGTTGATAAGCTTCCAGCGGGTCGCCCGGCAAACCTTCGGGTCGCCAGAACAGTTTAAATACCGAGCGCATCGCCACTTTTACGCTCTGATTTTCAACTTTGCCGGATGGCACGCTGGCAATGCTTAACTCAAATAGCGTTTCGCGATCCACAGGCAAGATGTCGCTTTCCGTTCTCAGCAAGCGCAACGTGCCTGTAGTACCGGGCTTCAGGAGAATAAGTGGCGGAGCGGCCAGTAATAGTGCTGGCACTGTCGACGCTTCCCCCCCGGCCCAACGCGTTGGGCGATTGATTTTGCTGTTAATAAGCCAAGATTCCTGACTGGTATTAGTCAGTAAAATAGATATCGATTCTCTGTCTGCCGGAAAGATAAATCGCGTTCCGCCGACCACCACTCCTGCCTGCAATTCACCCGCCACCAGCAGCGATAAAACGGCGAAAATCAAGAGCGCTAATCTGTTCCACGTATTAGTCATAATGAAGTACAAATGTCGCGCTGGCATTCACTTTACCCGACTGCACATCGCTATTGACAGGTCGCAATTGCGCATAAAAAGTTAATGGCACCTTACCGCTATGTAGGCTGTAGTCTTTACTCGCCTGGTTAAGCGGAATCAATATCTTCGCATCATCCAGAATCGCAATTGCCAGCCCACTGGCTGCATCCGTACCACTTTCAATGGACAGCATTTCGCTCTGCACTCCGTCGGGGGTTCCTGAAAAGGTGACATCAACCGTGCTGACATCTGTTCCGCAATCCTGCAAATTAATGATGAAAGATTTCTCCGGGCCATAATTCCCATGAAAAAAACGTGTCAGCGAGACATCGCCTAACTGCACATTGATTTGCTTGCTATCCTGTGCCAGCACGCATGTATTACGGCGAAACGATCCGCTAATGTTGACCGTGCCATCATGGGCAAATAGCTCACAGCCCCCCGTTAATCCCAGTAAGAACAGAATCCAGATTATCCGTTTCAACATCACTCCTTCACTGGTAAACCAGATCAAAATAGAGAACCGCCGTCGCATTACCGCCCGTTGCTCCCGCCTTTGTGGACTTATAACGAAGTTGATATTTGAGTGTGTTATCCCCGGCTTTTAAGGGCGTAAGAGGCTGGACCTGATTGAGCGGGATTTCTTGCTGACTTTGCGCATCAAGAATGCACGGCAATCCCCGTTGCCATACCACCGCTTCCGCCTGTGTCAGTTAGTTTGAGCAGTGTCGGCGCAAGGGTGTCAGCCTCGCCGCTAAAAAGGACGTCCGCGCCAGTAATACCAGCGGCACAACCGGTGATATCAATATTCAAATCAGCAGCAGTGCTTACGGTATTCGCGGCCTGAAAATCACTGATATTAAAATCACCAATATGAATATTTTGTAATGCACTTTTGGTGGCGACATCACAGCCCTGATCGACCACATTCCCATAAATATGCATACTGACTTGTTCAGGCCCAGCCATCCCGACATGGATGTTAAGAAGGCTAAAGAACAAAATAACGCACTGATATATCGTTTTTTTCTTCATACGTTCACGCGTTAATCAAAATTTATTCTCACCGTTGCCGTGGCTTCAAATCGCCCGGTTTCTGGTGGTACGCTTGTCGTGCTGACTGGATAGACATTCATTCGCGGATACTGTCTGCATCATCAGGAATAGAGAGCGGTAGTGTCCCACCAGCAGGGGAAATAATGTTGTGCTGGCTATCGGTCACCACCACGCCCACGCCAGGACGTGACGTCTTAATCGCCTGGGGATAGCTGGGGTCTGAGGTTGCCGTCAGACTCAGATTGACGTTAACTAACCCTGCGTTTCCCGTGTTACACCTGACCGGAATTGCAAGTTCTGCCGTTCTGGCCCCAAGAGGCTTATGCCCTACAACACGAAAGTTAGCCGCAAATACGTCGCCCAGATCAACCTCGATTGTTTCTCCGGCATTGACGGAACATGAGCCAAGTGAATTGATCGTACCAGACAGGTAATACACTAAAACCGGTGTACCAGTAGTCGTGCAGGAATCACCTGCGGGTATGTTGTAGCATTCAAATAATCGCGCCAGCGCCATAGGAGGAATGACGACCGAACCAACGAACGGCTGCAATATTTTCAGGGAAAAGCTACCGCTATTACCGCTAGCCCCCTGGCCACCTAAACGTTGACCGCCGGGATCGCAAATATGCCATCGTGTATCTGCCCCTGTGCCCACGTTTTCGAAAGGAACCGCAGTAGGAGAACTGCCTTTAACCTGCAATAAAACTTTGGCGGCAAGATAGTCATTAATTTTGTACCAGTTGTCGCCTAAATAGACTAACGGTGAATCCGCGGCGAATGCCCATCGGCCACTTCTGACATTGTCTTTATCGCAATCACAGGAAACATAATAATCATTCGATTCGTTCCACTGATAAAATTTGTCTTTAACTACTCCAGCCGTATTTTCTTCTTCATCCAGAGTTTTAACGCCAAAATTGACGCCAATATACGGATTCCCCTGAGTGGTATGACACTGCCCGATATAAGCAGCAGTTTGAGCGCACCATAGCATTAAGACGGCGGCAAAAAATAGTCGTAGTAATAACACGCATTTTTCTCCAAAGATTATCTGCATATGGCATCCATTCGCGTAATCGCAGAGTTAATTTGTTGTTCGGTAAGCTGGTAACTGATATGACAAATTTGATCGGGAGCTTCGCCCCAGCGTACAGTTATCGCTCCCTGAGCGGGCAAACCGGACATATAGAGCGAGCCATCATCATCAATAATGCCGCTATTAGTCTGTATGCCGTCCAGCGTCGCTATCGCGCCAAAACGCAGCGGTATACCCTGCTTTGATGTTTTCATTAATACCCTTGCTCCCGCATGGGCATTGAACTCCGCCAGAACCAACGCCCCTTTGGTGGGAACCACGTTGACTACTGCATTTTCAAGATCCACGTTACGTTTTAACGATGCCGCATCAAGTGCGATTCGATTTTCCCGATAAGAAGTGGCATAGGGGACAACGGTATATCCGCGCCAGTCAGTTTTCAGCCCGGTGCTGTTCGCCACACGAGTATTCTCTGCGCCTGGTGCTGCAATCAGCACGTTAGTTTCCCCCAGCGATTGCCCCAGGGTAATGCCCTGTGAATGGGCAACTAAACTGCCTGAAAGAGCGTAGTTCAGTTGTTGTTGACTGCCGTTATCGCTGTAGTTGTAGCCCACTCGGGCATCTGCAAACGCCCCTTTGTAGTCCATGCTGGCGCTACCATTAGCCGTTTTCCCCTCGCTGTTATATCCCTGTTGCACGCTGTAGCTCAGGTTACCGTCATCGAGTAGTGTCTCCGTTAAACCCAGGTTTTGTGTAATGTGCCCTTCGTTATCGATACTGGTGTTAGAGGTCATCCAGGCGTAATTTTTTTTCCTGGTATAGCTATCATTACTTCTGGGGAGCAACAGATTGAGCGGCAGGGAAAAATTTAGTGCAAACACCTGATCAGCATCAGGTTGACCACGGGACTTACTGTAGTTCCAGGAAACCCCCAGCGAGAGATCTTTAATTTGCGTGTTGTAGCCAAACTGTAATAGCCGATCCTGTTGATCGGTATGCCAGTAAGTTTGCTGGCTACCACTTAAATAAAACGAACCGTACTCGCCTAATTGCTGGGAGATATTGACCTGCAGTTTGCCACGTTTGGTGTAAAACAAATTGTAATAACGCGACCACATCGGCGTATCTTCATCATCACCGTCATTAAATTCGTAGCCATCCATATGTTTATACATGGTGTCGGAAAGGGTGTAGAAACCCGACGTCGAATAGCGATAGCCCATCAATTGAAAATTAGTGCCCAATTGGTTGAGCGTTTTGGCATACAGAAAACGATATGACTGACCTTTATGTTCGCTTTGGTCTGCCAGCGTACTCTTCGCCTGGGTCGCATCGAACGAAATTGCTCCGAAATCGCCAAGGTTAAATCCCAGACCAAACATGGCGGCACGGTAATATTCAGCATATTGTCCACCACCATACCATGTCGTTCCCCACGGTCCGCCCCACTGCAACGTGGTCTGGGCAAATTTGCTCTCCTGCTGTTCATTACTATTGGTTCTGTATTTCGCCAGTGTCACCGCGTATTTGATTCGCCCCTGACGCTGGAGTAATGGCACGCTGGAAAACGGTACGCTGTAGCTATTGACGCTGCCGTCCGCTTCTTTGATTTCAACTAACAAATCACCGCTCGACGACGTGGAATAGAGATCACTAATTTCAAAAGCACCAGGCGATACATAAGTTTGGTAAATGGTGTAACCATTTTGCTTAATCGTTATCTGGGCATTGCTTTTGGCGATACCACGCACCACAGGCGCAAACCCTTTCAGGCTGTCTGGCAGCATGTTGTCATCTGACGCCAGCTGCACACCACGAAAGCTGACACTATCGAAAAAATCGCCTGCAGTATAATCATCACCTACGGTCAGTTCGCCTTTTAGTGGAATAACCGCCCGCTGCAAATAGCTGCTGAGATTCTTCCATTCTGCGGTTTGGCCACTACTGCGACTCCATGTTGAATTGTTGCGTAATCTCCATGGGCCTAAATTAACGCCACTGTTTAAATTCAGAAAATAGCTGTCGCCAGAATCACTGTCTGCGCTGCTATGAATACTGTTAGCCCCGCTAAACGAATATCCCAGTAATAGCGCGTTGATCCCTTCATCCCAACGTTCAGGGGGGACATAACCACGGGCATTACTTTTGATGGCGATTTGCGGTACTGAAATTTCCAGACGGAGTTTATTCACATTAAACGTTACGCTGGCATCCGGAATAATCTCCGCCAATGGCACACACACTTGTTTGTCCAGTTGTTTAAAAGCCGGAAACGCATCAGTATTAACACCCATTGCATCCAGGCTTTCAGTCGTCAAACAGGCGGCAATCCCCTTCTCTGGCGTTATCTCAACAAAATTGACGTTGCGCGTATCTACAATTGTCTGATTCAGAACAATATCGACACGATAAACCCCTGGCGTTATTTTTTGTCCTTTTTCGAAACGAGACAAATCGGCCACCATTGAGGGATCATCTTTGAAAAAAGCAGGATCGAACCAGGTTTCAGCTTGTGCATTGAACGCTGCCGACACAAACACCACCAGCCCACCAATAAACGATGGCACTCCACCAGAGCTTAACAGGCTGTGTTGTCGATGAGTTCTATACATCTCGCTCTCTTAACTGAAGACGGCTTACGATTTACAGTTGAGTTGCGGCGTTTCCGCCCCGTAGTCATTGATGGTTCGATACGTGGTAATGCTGCCAACTTACTGATTTAGTGTATGATGGTGATTTTAAGGTGCTTGCGTGGCTTCCATTTCCATCAG